>JACCQS010000241.1 GCA_013814015.1 Geodermatophilaceae bacterium
GCTCATTTCCGCCTTCCGGGCCGCGGCCGGCTACCGGGGCGACGCGGCGGTCACCACCTGGCTGCACCGCATCGTGGTCAACGCCTGTTTGGACCTGGCCCGCCGGCGGTCGGCCAGACCCAGCGTGCCGATCCGCGAGGAGGAGTCCTTCCAGCCTGCGGATCCCCGGGACCGGATCGCCGAGCGGGAGCTCGGGATGGCCGTCGAGCAGGCCCTCGGTGAGCTGCCGATAGACCAACGGTCGGCCATCGTGCTGGTCGACGTTCAGGGTTTTCCGGTCGCCGATGCTGCCGAGGCCCTCGGCGTACCGATCGGAACGATCAAGAGCCGATGCGCCCGGGGGCGGACTCGGTTGGCCGTCAGCCTCGGTCATCTGCGAGTTCAGTGACTGCCGAGTTCGGCGGCCGCCGAGTTCAGTACCGGCGCAGGCTGGGGAACCGCAACCGCGCCGCTCACGTCTGAGGTTCGAGTGGTCAATGGAAAGGACTCGTGGGCGTACTAACGTGCAGGTAGTTGTCCACGCACACAACACAGGCGACACACCGGCCGCGGAGGTCGCCGGCGGGACAAGAACGAAGGGAGGGGGAGCGACATAAGTACCGCACCGCATCCGCGCAGCGGCCCGGACATCGACGTGCTGGCTGACCTGTCCGCTCACCTACTCCCCGCCGCTGCCGACCGAACGGCTCGCGCGCACGTCGAGCAGTGCTCGGAGTGCTCGACGGTGCTGGCAGCACTGGAGCGGACGGGCAGCGAACTGCGCTGGTTGCCCCCGCTCGCGATGCCGCCGCACGTGGTGGCCCGCATCGACGATGCGCTTGCCGCTGAGTCTGCCGTTGTGTCAATCGACCAGCTCAGAGCTCGGCGGAGAAGGCGCCAGCAGCTGATCGGGATTGCCGCGGCCGGCGTACTGGTCGTCGGCGGCGGTGGCACCCTGGTGTCCCAACTCGTCGGGAACTCGTCCAGCGGCCAGGTCAGCGCCGATGCCGGGAATGGCGACGACTCGCCTGTGCCTAGCGATTCCGGTTTCGACCAGGATTCCTTGCCCGGTGCGGTGAGCGAGTTGGTCTCCGGCGGCGAGGGGGAGCAGCCGCTGCGGTTGGAAGGCACACCGGCGCCTGAGGACTGCGTTCCCAGCCTCCAGATCGAAGGCGTCGAGGACCTGATCGGAGTCATCGAGATGCGGTACGGCGGCCGCAACCGAGACGCCGTGTTCTTCACCACTTCCGACCCCACGGTGGCCCGGGTCTACGTGGTCGACGATTGCTCGCTCGAGGACCCGGAGATCGTGGACGTCCTGCAGGGCCAGATCTAGCTCTATTCGGCCAGAATGGTGTACGGAATGGACACGGGGCGGACCGCCGTGGCCGGACGAGGTGTTGGTGGTGACTTGGACTGCGCCGTGACCTCGAATCGGCGTTTACCTGGCCCCCTCCTGGGGTCCCTCGGCTTGTTCGGTCTCGCGGTCGGAGGCGGCCTGCCCGCCGCCTCCTTCTTGGGGCCCGGCGGCTTGTCGTCGCTCCTCGGTGTTTGATCGTGAGGCCGGTGCGCCTTCCTGCGGGCCCGCGGCCTGTTCGCGGGAGGCCGCCTGTGAGGTGGCTGCAACCTGAGGTCGGTCCTCGACGACTTTGGAGTCCGTGGGAAGCGGTTCGCCCTCCGCGGGTTCGTCTTCGGCCTGTGACTGAGCCAGCTGACCGCCTTTGCTCGCCGCTTTCGCCTCAGCGCAGCAGTGCTGGAAGTCGCGCGCACAGTCCTGAAGGTGGGTCCGCTTCGGGGGCGGAGCGCAGTTGTCGGCCGGGGAACACGGGTCGTCGGGGCAGACGCAGCTGTCCTCGAGTTGTTCGATGATCATTCGCGCTACGCACCGACCGAGCTTCATTCCCTCGACATGGTCGGATCGCCAGTGGATTCCCGCCCACAGGCGAGCCATCCCCGCGTTGTCGGCTAGCCGGTCGAACTCCTCGGTGTAGTCGGGGAAGAAGTACGACAGCATCTCACTCGCCGCACCCGCATACGTGCTGTGGCCCGAGGGATAGGCAGGGTGGCGAGGGGTGCCGGGCGACGGGTCAGGCAGGAGTCGCCGCCCATCGTCGCCAACCCCACTATCGGCGACCTCGCGGTTGTATAGGACGCTGACTCGGTAATCCATCTCGATCGGTCGCGGACGATATGAGACACCGCCGCGAGCCGCGATCCCTGGCACCGGGATGTGCGCCGCCCACTTGTAGTGCCACGCCGCGAGCAGGGCGCTGTAGATGGCGACGTCGAGCGCCGCCCACGCCATAGCTTGGCGCGGGGGCGACCAGTTCTGCTGACGAACTAGCTCGTTGAGCGCAAGACGGTGCGCCAGCCCAGGGGTTTCACTCTCGAAGTACCGCGCGAGCTCGCGTCCCGTTCGGATCACCGGGTAGGCAGGATCGGTCACCTTGCCTCGGACGATGTCGATCGCGCCCTGGCCTGGCTGTCGCCCCTCCCAGACCGCGCCAAGAACCGGGTCGCGCTCGATGTTCACCACGGCGCCGACCGGTTGTGGGCGCAGCTGCAGAAATGGGCTGATCCCCTTACGGGGTCGGGTCGGGTCGGTGCTAGAGACGGCGCTCGGGTCGTCGCGCAGCGAGGCGAGTTCAATCAGCTCGTCGAGTTCCCCGCGCAGTATGCCCGCGTCGGTCGCATAGGGCGGGAAGTAGCAAGGCCCGTCCTTGTCAGTTCTCTTGACCAGATCCCGGATCTGGATCACGCATGGGATTGTGCACAGCGTCCAAAAGCTGGCCTCCGGCTCCACCTGGGGACCCCGTAGGGCATAGCGCTGGTTGCTGAGCGGTGGAGCGGGGAGCGGCGGCGGGCCGTCGATTCCCACAGGCGGCCACCGTTCCTCTGGGCAGGCGCACGACAAGGCCTTTGGCGTCGCGGGTTCGATCGTCATAGGGACCTCCTAACCGTCTCGGCCGGCTACAGGACGGCTACCGCCAGCAAGGTGCCCATAACCCTGCACAGGAGCCAGCGCCTCACTTCGTGTTACAAAGAGTAACGCGTCGATCACTCTCTGTCCATATTGTGCGCCGACCCACCAAAGATGCCCGCGACATCGAGTCGTTGCCCATGAGGGAATGCCCACCCGTACCCTCACGTTGTGGTGTCAGCGACCACAGAAGCGAGGGTGGAACAGGTGCCTGACCAGGTACGTAACGTGATTATCATCGGCTCCGGGCCGGCCGGCTACACCGCGGCCATCTATGCGGCGCGGGCCAACCTCGTACCGCTGGTCTTCGAGGGGGCGCAGTACGGCGGTGCCCTGATGACGACCACCGAGGTGGAGAACTTCCCGGGCTTTGTCGAGGGCATCCAGGGTCCCCAGCTCATGGAGGACCTGCGCGGACAGGCCGAACGCTTCGGTGCCGAGCTCATACCCACCGACGTGACCGAGGTCGACCTCGCCGCCCACCCCAAGGTGGTCAAGGTCGGCGAGGACACCTACCTCGCCAAGACCGTGATCGTGGCCACCGGATCGAAGTACCGCTACCTCGGGCTTTCCAACGAGACCCGGCTGTTAGGCCGCGGCGTCTCGGCGTGTGCGACCTGCGACGGGTTCTTCTTCCGGGATCAGGACATTGCCGTCGTCGGTGGTGGCGACTCCGCGATGGAGGAAGCTACCTTCCTGACCCGCTTTGCGAAGTCCGTGACGATCGTGCACCGCCGCGAGGAGTTGCGGGCCAGCAAGATCATGCAGGACCGGGCCCGGGACAACGAGAAGATCAAGTGGAAGCTCGGTACGACGGTGAGCGAGGTCCACGGGCAGGACAAGGTCGAGGGCGTCGAATTGACCACTCTGGACAGCGGCGCGAAGGAGCGGCTCGATGTCACCGGCCTGTTCGTCGCAATCGGACACGACCCGCGCAGCGAACTGTTCGCCGGGCAGCTCAAGCTCGACGACGCCGGCTACGTGATCGTGGAACATCCCACCACCAAGACCAACATCGACGGTGTGTTCGCCTGCGGCGATGTCGTAGACCACACCTATCGTCAGGCCATCACCGCGGCCGGCACCGGCTGCGCCGCGGCGATCGATGCCGAACGCTGGCTGGCCGACATCCCGATCGAAGCCGCACACCCCTGATCCGTACGCACGACCGCGCAACCGTACGGACGTACGACTTTCCGCACCGACTAGAGGAGATCCCATGGAGAGCAACACGAAGACCGGCAACACCAAGATCGTCACCGACGCCAGCTTCAACGCCGACGTGTTGGGCTCCAGCAAACCGGTCCTGGTCGACTTCTGGGCCGAGTGGTGCACGCCATGCAAGATGATCGCCCCGGTTCTGGAGGAGATCGCCGCCACGCACAGCGAGAAGCTGACGATCGCCAAGCTGAACATCGACGAGAACCCGCAGACCGCGCGGGACTACAACGTGATGTCCATTCCGACGATGACCGTGTATGTCGACGGCAAGCCGGTGAAATCGATCATCGGTGCCAAGCCCAAGTCGGCCATTCTCGCCGAGCTCGCTGACTACCTGTAGGCAATCACCTCCTCCCACGCCGGGGGGACGGCGGATCGGTCGTGACTTTTTTCCGACCATGACCGAATGCCGTCCAGGTGCCAGAATGACGCGGTGAGTTCACCCTTGGAGGACAGCACCGAACCGGTGCTGCGCCGCGGACACACCGGAGCAGGTGTGGCCGACGTCCGCGACATCCTCGTCCAGTTGGGGCTGCTCGGAGAGCCGAGCCAGCAAGCCCCGCGGGAGACCGGGTCGGCTGAGTACGACTCCACTCTCGAACTGGCAGTGCGACATTTTCAGCAGGTACGCGGGCTCTCGGTGGACGGGATCGTCGGGCGGGAGACCTACGACGCGATGACCGCCGCGCGCTGGCGCTTCGGTGACCGGCTGCTGCAGCACTCGCTGAGCCGGGTGATGCACGGCGACGACGTGCTGACCTTGCAGGAGCGGCTGATCGGGCTCGGATATGACGCCGGCAAGCCGGACGCGATCTTCGGGGAACAGACCGAGCGAGCGCTGCGCGGCTTCCAGGCCGACTACGGGCTGATCGCCGACGGCACCTGCGGTCCGGCCACCATCCGTGCTCTGCACCAACTCAGCCGGGTGGTCAGCGGGGGCCGTCCGCAACTGTTGCGCCAGGAGGCCGCCCTGGTCAACGCGGGCCCACACCTGTTCGGCAAGCGGGTCGTCATCGATCCAGGACACGGCGGTCCGGACAAGGGACACGTCCTCGGCGAAACCACCGAGGCGGACCTGACCTGGGACATCGCCTCGCGGATCGAGGGCCAGCTTGCCGCAGCGGGGGGGACCGCCTATCTGACCCGCGGTCGACGCGGCGGCCCGACCATGATGGAGCGGGCCGCCCTGGCCAACGCCACCGACGCGGACCTGCTGCTGTCGCTGCACGTCGAGTCACATCCCTCGCCGCATGCCAGGGGGGTTGCAACGTACTACTTCGGCACCGGTTCGGGGTCCGGACCTGGTTCGTCGGTCGGCGAGAACCTGGCCGGAATGCTGTGTCGTGAGGTGGTCGCGCGGACCGCGCTGCCGGACTGCGGCACGCACGCCAAGTCCTGGGATCTCCTGCGGCTGACCCGGATGCCGGCGATCCGACTGGACTGCGGATACCTCTCGCACCCGGTCGACCGGCGGATGCTGCTCGACGCCCGGTTCCGCAGCACCATCGCTCAGGCGGTGCTGGCCGCAATCCAGCGGCTCTACCTGCCCGAGGCCGACGACTACAAGACCGGAGCCCTGGACCTGCAGCCGCTGCGCCGCTGAACCGTCCCGCCCCTGCCCGCCGATTCCCGCCGTTTTCGCGATAACGGCGCTTCCAGCAGCGTCAATCGGGCCGTTATCGCGATAACGGCGGTTCGGACAGCCGCGCCCAAGGTGACAGGACGCCCACTTCGTACGACGATGGAGAACCCCCGCGCGACCGTGACCGTCGTGATGACCAGGAAAGCGAGCCGCAACCATCGACGACGTATCAACACCGACGGGCGCTCCGGTGGCATCAGCCGGCCGTACGAGGGACGAGATGGCGACCGAGCAGACCTACATCACCGACCTGTACCGGCGAGTCGACGAACTGCGCGCCCGCGCCCGCGCCGACCTGTCCGACGTACGGCTGACTCGGGTCTCCGGGCTGACCCATCAGGGCCGCTCCGAGCGAGACAGCCGGGCCAGCATGCTGGAGGACCGAGTCGCGCAGCTCGACGGAATCGAGGAAGGCCTGTGTTTCGGCCGGATCGACCGGGCCGACGACGAGCAGTTCTACATCGGCCGGATCGGGGTTGCCAGCCCCACCTACGACCGGCTGCTGGTCGACTGGCGCGCTCCGGCGGCGCGACCCTTCTATGCAGCAACGCCCCGGGCACCACAGGGTGTCGTACGCCGCCGCCACATCCGGACCAGACAGCGGGTCGTGCTCGGGATCGAGGACGACGTGCTCGACATGGACAACGTCAGCGAGGACGACCAGCGGCACCTGGCCGGCGAAGGTGCCCTGCTCGCGGCCCTGAATGCGGGCCGAACCGGCCACATGAGAGACATCGTCGCCACGATCCAGGCCGAGCAGGACGCCGTCATCCGGGCCGGACTGGACGGGGTGCTCGTCGTCGAGGGCGGGCCCGGCACCGGCAAGACTGCGGTGGCGCTGCACCGGGCGGCGTTCCTGCTCTACGAGCACCGCCGACAGCTGGCCTCCAGAGGTGTCCTCGTCGTCGGGCCGGGCGATGTGTTCCTGCGCTACATCGAGCGGGTGCTACCCAGCCTCGGTGAGACCGGCGTCCTGCTGTCGACGATCTCCGGGCTCTACCGGGGAGCGCGCGTCACGGCCGATGAGTCCGACGCCGTGGCCACGGTCAAGGGCGACCTGCGGATGGCCGACGTACTGGGGCACGCCGTCCGGCTACATCAATCGCTGCCGAACGGGACCTTTGAGATCCGGTACGGCAGAACGACTCTGGCGATCGATCGCAACGAGGTGGCGCGCTGCCGCGGAAAGGCCCGCCGGTCGCGCCAGCCGCACAACCGGGCTCGAGCGGTGTTCCTGCGTGAGCTGCTCAACGGGCTTGCCAGACAGACCGCCCGCGCGCTGGACCAGGACGTCCTCGACGCCGGATCGCGCGAGGACCTGATCAGCGAACTGCGCGAGCACGAGCCCGTCATCGAGGCGCTGGACGCGTGTTGGCCGGTGCTCAACCCCGAGGAGGTGCTGCGGTCTCTGTTCGCCGACCAGCAAGCTCTTGACCGGGCTGCCGATCGGTTGACCGGCCCGGACCGCCAGCTGCTGACCCGGCCGGCCGGATACGGCTGGACGGCCGCCGACATGCCGCTTCTGGACGAGTTGGCCGAGCGACTCGGCTCGATCGCTCCGGCGGATCCGGCCGCGGTGGCCCGGCAGGCAGAGGAAGCCGCCGAGGAGGGCTATGCCGCAGATGTGCTCGCCGAACTCGACCTGATGGTCCCGGTCGACGCGTCGTTGGTGGCAGCGCGCTACCGGGGTACGCCGACCCGGCAGACCACGGCCGAACGCGCCGGTGCCGACCGGGCCTGGGCCTATGGGCACGTCATCGTCGACGAGGCGCAGGAGCTGTCCCCGATGGCCTGGCGGATGCTGACCCGGCGCTGCCCGAGCCGGTCGATGACGGTGGTGGGCGATCTGGCTCAGGCCACTGGTCCGTCGAGCCTGCGAAGCTGGGCGCAGGCTCTCGACCCGTACGCACGAAGTCGCTGGAGCCGGGTCGAACTCACGGTCAACTACCGGACCCCGACCGAGATCATGGCGGTGGCCGCGGACGTACTGCGTTGCGCCGACCCGCAGGCCCGGCCGCCGGAGGCGATCCGCTCCGTCGGTGAGCAGCCGGTCGCAGTCCGGGTCCCGGCCGACCAGCTGGCCGGCGAGGTCGCCCGGTTGGCCGGTGAACAGGCAACCGCATTCGGCGCCAGCGAGACCGGCGGAACCGTCGGGATCATCGTGCCGGCGGTGCACCTGTCCGCCGTAGCCGCCGCAGTCCAGCGCGAGATACCGGCGGCGTCCACCTCCGGACGGACCAGCCTGGACACTCCGGCCGTTGTGCTGACCGCTCGTACGACGAAGGGCCTGGAGTTCGACGCGGTGATCGTGGTGGAACCCGCCGCGATCGTGGCAGAACGCCGCCGTGGCGAGCACGATCTCTACGTCGCGCTGTCCCGAGCGACCCAGCGCCTGATCGTGGCGCATGCCCAGCCGCTGCCGGAGGGGATGACCCGCCTGGCCTCGTCGAGCTGATCATCGTCAGTTGACCGAACACTTTCTCGAGAACCCCGGGGTTTGCCGATGACTCCCCGCGTAATCTCGGCGAGATGACAAGCGACGATCGCGAGGCAGCCCCCGCTTACGTCGAGCAAGACGACGCGGACGACGCGGACGACGCGGACGCGGACGCGGACGACGATGCGGACGCGGACGACGAGCAAGACGACGCGGATGAGCGACTCGACCAGGTGGATCTCGACGCCGTCGACGTCAACCATCTGGATGACGACGAGGTAGCCGAGCTGCTCAACCGCCTCGACGAGCAGCGCCCGGGAGCGGAGCGGGCACGAGCCGACCTGCAAGCTGGTTCGCTGCTCATCGCTGCCGGCCTCACCACGATTCTCGCCTGGTTCTTTCCGTTGTACCTCTTCACCAACGACAGCTTCGTCACCCGGATCGGTATCTGGACCAC
>JACCQS010000266.1 GCA_013814015.1 Geodermatophilaceae bacterium
ACTGGTGGTGTCTCGCCGATCGAGATTCGCACGTACGACATGAACCCGTGGTTGGGCCGACATTCGCCGGCTCGGAGGAACGACCACTCCGATCGGAGTCCCGTGTGGCAGGTCATCCAGGTACTGCCGCTGCATGGGATCCGGTCCTGATGCGCGCAGGCGAGCCGGAACAGCGGATGTGGATATCGCGCTAGTCGTGTGGATACGCGTTGACTGAACCGTGTGCAGCTCTCAGGCACCGCGATCAGCTGCAGAAGGTTCAGTCAACGTGCAGGGGTGTGAGGATGGGCGTCGATGACGTCCACGACACCCTCCCCCCTCAAAGTCACGTCGACCGACGAGCTGCGTACGCGGGCCCGGCGCGCCCTGGATCGATGCGCGGTCGTGCTGCCGCCAGAGTCCACGGTGAACCTGCGGGCCCGTACGCCGATCACCGGAGAGAACCTCTTCGCCTATCCGCAGGCCTCGGCCGACGACGTGACGGCTGCGATCGCCGCGGCCCGTACGGCATTCGCCGCGTGGCGGGTGGTCCCGGCGCCGGTACGCGGTGCGGTGGTCAAGCGGCTCGGCGCCCTGTTGGCCGAGCACAAGGCAGACCTCGCCGAACTGATCAGCATCGAGGTCGGCAAGATCTCCTCCGAAGCCCTGGGCGAGGTCCAGGAGATGGTCGACATCTGCGACTTCGCGGTCGGCCTGTCCCGGCAACTCGACGGCCGCACCATGCCGTCGGAGCGACCTGGACACCGGCTGATGGAGACCTGGCATCCGCTCGGCGTCGTCGGCGTGATCTCCGCCTTCAACTTCCCGGCGGCGGTCTGGTCCTGGAACACCGCGCTGGCCCTGGTCTGCGGGGACACCGTCGTCTGGAAGCCGTCGCCGCTGGCCGCACTCACCGCCGCCGCCTGCTCCGCGCTGCTGGACCGCGCAGCGGCGGAGTGCGGTGCTCCGGACAACCTGAACGTCCTGGTCGTCGCCGACGCCGAGGTGGGTGCGGCCCTGGTCGACAGCCCGGACGTCGTCCTGCTCAGCGCGACCGGTTCGGAACGGATGGGCGCTGCGGTCGGCCCACGCGTCGCCGCCCGATTCGGCCGGGCGCTGCTCGAACTCGGCGGCAACAACGCCGCCGTCGTCACCGCGTCCGCAGACCTCGACATCGCCGTACGAGGCATCGTCTTCGCGGCTGCTGGTACGGCCGGGCAGCGCTGTACGACGATGCGCCGGGTGCTCGTGCACGAGTCGGTCGTCGACGAGCTCACTGCGCGGATCGCCGACGCGTACGCGGGCCTCGTCGTCGGTGACCCGCTGGCTGCCGGGACGCTGGTCGGGCCACTGATCGACGCCCGCGCGTACGACCGGATGCGCGCTGCACTAGATCGAGCCGTCGCCGATGGCGGAGAGATCGTCACCGGCGGCGCGCGACACGAGGTCGAGGGCTCCCCCACGGCGGCCTACGTCGACCCGGCGCTGGTCCGGATGCCGGCCCAGACCGAGATCGTCCGTACCGAAACCTTCGCCCCGATCCTGTACATGCTGACCTACACCGACTTTTCCGAGGCGATAGAGCTGCACAACGGTGTACCGCAAGGCTTGTCGTCGGCGATCTTCACCCGCGATCAGCGCGAGGCCGAACAGTTCATGGCCGCCGATGGCTCCGACTGCGGCATCGTCAACGTGAACATCGGGACCTCGGGGGCAGAGATCGGCGGTGCTTTCGGCGGCGAGAAGACCACCGGCGGCGGCCGGGAGTCGGGGTCGGACGCGTGGCGGGCGTACATGCGCCGGGCGACCAACACCGTCAACTACTCGACCGAACTCCCCCTGGCCCAAGGCGTCACCTTCAGCTGACCCGACTGGTCCTGCATCGCCGTTACGCGCATGACGGCGAAAGGGGCTTGGGGTGTCTGTGCGCAGGGTCACTGGGCGCCGATCTGCCCTGGAGCACGTTTCGTCGGGGCCGTGCCGTACCGTCATTGGTGTTGCTCGCGCATCCTGCGAGCTAGTCGGACGTGATTCGCGAGTCTCAACTCCGATGTTTCGCCACAGCGCACCTCGCGCTGGGCCCGTCCCTTTCGATACGCCCACTGCCGCTCAACGCTGGCAGCGTGGATCACCAGTGACGTGCCATCAGTCCTGGAAGGACCATTTTGTCTCAGCTCCACCCTGCTCGCTCCGCACCATCCTCCCTCTCCACCGAAGCGAGCTTCGCTGACCTCGGGCTCCCCGCAAACGTCGTGACCGCGCTGCACCGGCGTGGCATCACCGATCCCTTCCCGATCCAGACCGCGACGATGCCCGACATCCTCGCCGGCAAGGACGTACTCGGCCGCGGCCAGACCGGCTCAGGCAAGACGCTGGCCTTCGGCCTGCCGACCCTCGTCCGGCTCACCGAGGGCAGCACCGCCCCGAAGCGGCCGCGTGCCCTGGTCCTCGTACCCACCCGCGAACTCGCCATGCAGGTGTGTGACGCGCTCGAGCCGTACGCCACGACGCTGGGCCTCTCGGTCCGTAATGTCGTCGGCGGCATGCCATTTGGCCGACAGATCGACAATCTGCGCCGCGGCGTCGACCTGCTCGTTGCCACCCCGGGACGGCTCAACGACCTGATCAACCAGCGCGCCTGCGATCTCGGTGATGTCTCCATCGCGATCCTCGACGAGGCCGATCACATGGCGGACATGGGCTTTCTGCCCCAGGTGCGCAAGCTCCTCGACCAGGTACGTACCGGCGGGCAGCGGCTGCTGTTCTCGGCCACCCTCGACGGCGACGTCGACAAGCTGGTCCGCCAGTACCTCAACCACCCCGTCACCCACTCGGTCGCCCCATCGACCGCTGGAGTCGAGGAGATGGACCACCACGTCATCACGGTCTCGGCCGAGGACAAGCTCGACGTGGTCAGCGAGATCGCCTCCCGCGACGGCAAGACGATGTTCTTCGTACGTACCAAGCACGGCGCCGACCGACTGGCCAAGAAGCTGGGACAGGTCGGCGTACGCGCAGGCTCCCTGCACGGCGGGAAGTCCCAAGGACAGCGCACTCGTACGCTCAACCAGTTCAAGGACGGCGCAGTGCCGGTCCTGATCGCGACCGACGTCGCCGCTCGCGGCATCCATGTCGACAACGTCGGCCTGGTCGTCCACGTCGATCCGCCGGCCGACCCCAAGGACTACCTGCATCGCGCCGGTCGTACGGCACGGGCCGGTGAGTCCGGCACCGTCCTGACCCTCGTCCTGCCGCATCAGCGCCGCGAGGTCGACCAGATGACCCGCAAGGCCGGCGTGCAGCCGACCCGTACTTCGGCCCGCCCCGGCGATGCCGACCTGGCATCGTTGACCGGCGCTCGGCGGCCGAGCGGGGTTGCGCTGATCGCCGCTCCTGCAGACAGCGAAACCCGTCGGCACCCGCGCAATGCCGGCCCGCGCCGCGGCGGTACCCCAGGTCGGGACGGCGCCTCGACGTCCTCGTCCGGTGGCCAGTCCCGGACCCGCGGCTACCGCGGTGCCGGTCATGGTTCTGACCTACCCCGGCCACGAACGGGGTCTGCTTCGCCCGGCCGCTCTGCTGCTCCGAGAAGCGGTGCGCCGGGAAGTGCCCGGATCGCCGGTGGCGCAGTCGGTCGTTCCGAGGCCGGGCACGGCCGTTCGGGCTCGCCGCGCGGACGCCGTACGGCCCGCAGCTACTGACCACATCGATCGGGCGAGGGCCGCGCTCCGCTGAGTATCACCTGACGGTTTTGGCGCAAACCGCCGGGGCAGCCCCGGCGCAACCCCCGGTCACGTCACTCGCACTCAGCTTCTGGTGCGGAACCTGCAACGTCGGGAGTAACTCATCAATCGCCGCACGTCCAGCATGCGGCGATTGACCAGTTAGTTGGCTACAGCGCGGCGTCAGGCTTTGGCCTGCATCGACTCCCGAGCCGGATTCGCCTGCTCGGCCGCCTTCGGGTCCTTCTCATCCGCTTTCGCCCGGACACCGGCTTCGATCTTGTCCCCCAGGCCCTTGTCCACGTTGCGCCAGTACTCGAAGGCGCGCTGCAGCACCGGCTCGGACACGGCATTGAGCAGGTGGCCCACGATGTTGTTGACCAACCGCTCACGCGCGGCATCGTCGAGCACCTCGCGGACCATGGTGCCGGCCTGGCCCCAGTCGTCGTCCTCGGGGTGCTGTACGTAGGCGGCCCGCTGGATCTCTCCGTCGGCGTACCAGCCGGCCGGTTCGCCGTACCGTGCGGTGTCCGCTTTGGGGCCGCCATAGGAGTTCGGTGCGTACACCGGGTCCGAGACGTTGTTGACCCGCATCACGCCGTCCTTGCTGTAACTGTGTACGGGCGACCGCGGTGCGTTGACCGAAATCTGCTGGTAGTTCACGCCCATCCGAGCGCGGTGTGCGTCGGCGTAGGAGAACAGCCGGGCCAGCAGCATCTTGTCCGGGCTCGGGCCGATTCCCGGTACCAGGTTGTTCGGCTGGAAGGCCGCCTGCTCGATCTCGGTGTGGTAGTCAGTTGGGTTGCGGTCCAACGTCATCCGGCCGACATCGATCAGCGGGTAGTCGCCGTGCGGCCACACCTTGGTCAGGTCGAACGGGTTGAACCGGTAGTTCTTCGCATCCTCGAACGGCATGATCTGCACCTTCAGGGTCCAGGTCGGGAACTGCCCGTCCCTGATGTGCTCATAGAGGTCGCGCTGGTGATAGTCGGTGTCGACCGCGGCCATCTGGTCGCCCTCGTCCTGGGTGAAGAACTCGACTCCCTGATCGGTCTTGAAGTGGTATTTGACCCAGAACTTCGCGCCCTGGGCGTTGACCCACATGTAGGTGTGCGAGCTGTAGCCGTTCATGTGCCGCCAGCTGCGCGGGATTCCCCGGTCGCCCATCAGCCAGGTCACCTGGTGCGCGGATTCCGGGGACAGGGTCCAGAAGTCCCATTGCATGTCGTGGTCGCGAAGGCCGTTGTCCGCCCGGCGTTTCTGCGACCGGATGAAGTGCTGGAACTTCATCGGGTCCTTGACGAAGAACACCGGAGTGTTGTTGCCGACCATGTCGTAGTTGCCCTCGGTCGTATAGAACTTCAGGCTGAAACCGCGTGGGTCGCGCCAGGTATCGGGGCTACCGCGCTCGCCGGCGACGGTGGAGAACCGAACCAGCATGTCGGTCGCGGTGCTTGGCTGGAACACCGCAGCCTTGGTGTAGGCGCTGACATCGTTGGTCACCTCGAAGCGGCCAAAAGCACCGCCGCCCTTGGCATGTGGCTGGCGCTCGGGAATCCGCTCCCGGTTGAACTGTGCCATCTGCTCGATCAGATAGTGATCCTGCAGCAGGATCGGCCCTTCGGCCCCGAGGGTCAGCGAGTGCTCGTCACTCTCGACCGGAACGCCGGCATCGGTCGTCGTCGGCGGCTGGGACTGCGGCTGGGTCTGGGTCATGGACGTGTCTCCTCTTGTTGGTGAAATCCGTACGCGGGTCGTCCCGCGGTCGCACAATCGGGGCACAAGCCCCAGAACACCACTTCGGCCTCGTCGACTATGAAGCCGCGCCGGTCGGCGGAATCGGACGGCTCGAGACAGGGAGCAGCCCCGACCACACAGTCGACATCCTCGGTACGGCCGCACCGGCGGCACACCCGGTGGTGATGGTTGTCGCTTGCGCGCCGCTCGTACCGGGCGGGATGCCCGGCCGGCTCGATGCGTCGGAGCAGCCCCGCCGCAGTACAAACGGCGAGGACGTCGTACACGGCCTGCGTGGACACGGTCCCGAGCATCTCGCGCACTGCCGCGCTGATCGCGTCGACGCTGGAATGCGGATGTTCGACCAGCCAGGTCAACACCGCCCGGCGCGGTGCTGTCACGCGTAATCCGGCCGCGCGCAACGCTTTCAGCGCGGTTTCGTCACGATCGACGAGCGTCGGAGCCATACCTGCACCCTGCCCGACATTCTGGAACGAGTCAAGTGACGAGTTGCGAGCCTTCGGACCGGCACGGTCATTTTCGGGTGGCGGCCACGTACCAAACGGTTTGGCACAATCGGGGAGTGGCGGACAATCCGGGCGGCCCCGGCAGGTCGGTCATCTGACTTCTGCTGCCTTCCCCAGTGCGGCATCATTTCGGCCTGACGGAGACGGCACAGATGCATGGAGGTGGGCGGGGTGAGTGAACTCGACGACTTCCTTGCTTCGACGATCTCGCGCCAGGTGGCGGCGGAGACAGCGATCCACAACGGGAACGCCGCACCACGAACCGCGATGTGGTCGCCGAAAGATCCGGTGACGCTGTTCGGGGCGGAGCGGACGAACACCGGATGGGACGCCGTCAAGGACACATTCAGCTGGCTGGCGTCGCGCTTCTCCGACTGCACGTCGTATGACTTGGAGCTTGTCGCCGCCGGGGCCAGCGGCGACCTCGCGTACACGGTCGGGTACGAGCACACCACGGCAACCGTGGCCGGGGCCGTGCACTCCTACACGCTGCGGGTGACGCACGTCTATCGCCGCGAGGATGGCGAGTGGAAGATCGTCCACCGGCATGGGGACCGAGTCCCGCAGGACCAGGGCTCCCCGGCCGAGGGTCGGGATGAGCACAGTCTAGGCCGTGGATAACGCCGGTTCGCCACACAACCGGCCCTTTCGAGCTCCGAAAGCCGCCGTTGTGCAGCGAACGGCGCTTTGGGTCCGTGGCTAGGACGCGGCCAAGGTTGCCGCAACGACCTCGCGGGCCTCGGTCTGCACCTGCGCGAGGTGTTCGGGTCCCCGGAACGACTCGGCGTAGATCTTGTAGACGTCCTCGGTGCCGGATGGCCGAGCCGCGAACCAGGCCGATGCCGTCGTCACTTTGAGCCCCCCGATCGCCGCACCGTTGCCGGGCGCGGTGGTCAGTTTGCCCGTGATCGGTTCGCCGGCCAGTTCGGTAGCCGACACGTCGTCGGGAGAGAGCCTGCCCAGCATGGCTTTCTGTTCCCGCGTGGCCGGCGCATCGACTCGGGCATAGGCCGGTACGCCATGGCGCCGGGTCAGCTCGAAATAGTGCTCGCTGGGCGTTCGACCGGTGGTGGCCAGGATCTCCGAAGCCAGTAGCGCGAGCAGCAGCCCGTCCTTGTCGGTGGTCCAGACCGACCCGTCCCGGCGCAGGAACGAGGCGCCGGCCGATTCCTCGCCGCCGAACCCGACCGAGCCGTCCAGCAGGCCCGGCACGAACCACTTGAACCCCACCGGAACCTCGATCAGCCTGCGGTGCAATGCCTCTGCCACCCGATCGATCATCGACGACGACACGAGCGTCTTGCCGATCGCGGCATTGACCGGCCAGCCCGGACGCGCCCCGCCGTACAGATAGGAGATGGCCACGGCGAGGAAGTGGTTC
>JACCQS010000280.1 GCA_013814015.1 Geodermatophilaceae bacterium
GGCGCTCGATCTGGTCGAGATCAACGAGGCGTTCGCCGCGGTGGGCATCGTCTCCACCCGCGAACTGGGACTGGACGAGAACAAGGTCAACGTGAACGGCGGGGCGATCGCGCTCGGCCATCCGATCGGGATGAGTGGTGCCCGCCTGGTTCTGCATCTGGCCCTGGAGCTGGGCCGTCGTGGCGGCGGGATCGGCGTCGCGGCGCTGTGCGGAGGCGGCGGTCAGGGTGATGCGCTGATCGTCAAGGTCCCCGCCCGCGGGTGAGGGTCGAGGAGACTGAAACCCGCTACCGGCGACGACGTACATCTCGGCGTGACGCCGACGTCGCGGAACTCGTGGCGCTTGCCCGGAAGGGCCACGCCCGCGCCGTTGCCCGGTTGATTTCCCTGGTCGAGGACGCGAGCCCCAAACTTCGCGAGGTTTCTGCCGCGCTTGTCCGCCATGCCGGGCACGCTCAGATCATCGGCCTGACCGGCCCACCCGGGGTGGGCAAATCCACGACGACGACGGCTTTGGTCAGCGTGTTTCGGGCGGCCGGCAAGCGGGTCGGGGTGCTGGCCGTCGACCCGTCCTCGCCGTTCTCCGGCGGGGCGCTGCTGGGCGATCGGGTCCGGATGCAGGAGCATGCGCTTGATCCGGACGTGTTCATCCGCTCGATGGCCTCCCGTGGTCAACTCGGCGGATTGGCTTGGGCCACACCGCAAGCACTACGTGTCCTGGATGCCGCGGGCTGCGACGTGGTGCTGATCGAAACAGTCGGAGTCGGACAGGCCGAGGTCGAGATCGCCCAACTTGCCGACTCCACAATGGTGCTATTGGCTCCCGGGATGGGCGACGGGATCCAGGCAGCCAAAGCCGGCATCCTCGAGGTCGCCGATCTCTACGTCGTGAACAAGGCTGATCGCGACGGGGCGAAACAGACGGTCCGCGACCTGCGCTACATGCTGTCTCTGGGGGGAAAGCACTCCGAAGCCCACGCATGGCGGCCGCCGATCCTGTCCACGGTCGCCTCCCGGGGTGAGGGCATCGAGGAAGTGGTCGACGCTTTGGACAAGCACCGTCGTTGGCTGGACGACTCCGGGGAACGCAGCCGCCGTCAGCAGGAGCGGGCCGCCGCAGAGATCGAGGCGATCGCCGTCGCGGCATTGCGGGAGCGGATGGGCGACGTGCACGGGATCGTCGCCCTCGGCGCGCTTGCCCAGCGGGTCGTATCGGCAGAGATCGACCCGTACACCGCCGCTGACGCGCTCCTCGACGAGCTGGAAATCCGCGATGAACGCGCGTAGGTCAGACCTCGACGCGGTCGTGGTGGGTGCCGGTCCGAACGGGCTCGCCGCGGCGCTGCGGATGGCTGCGGCCGGTCTGTCGGTACGGGTTTACGAGCGGGCTGAAACTTGGGGCGGCGGCGCCCGCACTGCGGCGTTGACCGAGCCCGGCTTCGTCCACGACGTCTGCTCGACGGGGCATCCGATGGTCGCGATCTCGCCGTTCTTCCGCGAGTTCGACCTTGCCGCGCACGGGGTCCGGCTGCTGCATCCCGAGATTCCCTTCGCCCACCCACTCGCGGGCGGCGAGGCGGTGCTGGTGTATCAGGATCTCGCGCGTACCTCCGCTGCCCTGGGCCCGGACGGACCGGCCTACGAGCAGTTGCTGCGCCCGCTGGTCGACGACGCGCCGGCGCTGCTCGAGACCCTGCTGGGCACTTTCCGACGCCCGCCGACCTCGGGCCTGCCGGCGGTGCTGCATTTCGCCAGGTACGGCCTGCGCAGCGCACAGTCCTTGGCGGGTCGCTTCGAGGGTGAACATGCCCGGGCCCTGCTGGCCGGCTGTGCGGCGCACAGCATGATGCGCCTGGACCGGCCGATCACCGGCGGGCTGGGCATGGTCCTGGCGCTGCTGAGCCACGCGGTCGGCTGGCCGGTCGTGGCCGGCGGGTCCCAAGCGCTCAGTGACGCAATGGTCGCTGCGCTGCGGGCCGCGGGCGGTGAGGTCATCACCGGCCACGAGGTACGCAGTCTGGACGAGCTCCCGGCCGCGCGAGCCACGCTGCTCGACATCGCTCCGGACAGCTTCCTGCGCTTGGCGGGCCCCGAGCAATTACCCGGCGGCTATCAAAAGGCCTTGCGCCGCTTCCGGTATGGCCCCGGGGTCTGCAAGGTCGACTGGGCACTCTCCGGACCGGTTCCATGGACGAATCCCGACGTGGCGCGTGCGGGGACCGTCCACCTGGGTGGGGCATTCGAGAAGGTCGCGGCCTCCGAGGCCGACGTCGCCGCCGGTCACCACCCGGAACACCCGTACGTCCTGTCCGTTCAGCCCTCGGTGGCCGATCCGAGTCGCGCACCCGCCGGCCGACACGTGTTCTGGGCCTACTGCCATGTTCCGGGGCAGTCCACTGTGGACATGACCAGCGTCATCGAAGACCAGATCGAGGCTGCTGCACCTGGATTCCGCGACTTGGTGATCGGTCGGCACACCATGACCGCAGCTCAGATGGCTGACTACGACCCCAACTACGTGGGCGGTGACATCAGCGCTGGAGCGACCTCGATGTTCCAGATGCTGGCCCGTCCCGTGCCGCGTTGGTCGACCTATCGAACGCCCATCGAGGGTGTGTACCTGTGCTCCTCGGCCACGCCGCCGGGACCAGCTGTACACGGAATGTGCGGGGACCACGCCGCCCGCCTGGCACTGCGCCAGCGCTTCGGAATCCGGAAGGCCCCGTCCTTGCGCAATCTGGCAACGCCATAGCCGGGCATTCCTGGTGGTTTTGACGGAAACCACCAGGGAGGTCGTGGTGGTTTTGACGGAACCGCCAGGGTGCTGGGCCGTACGGCGTAGCCTTTCGCGCACCATGCCGCGCGAACTACGCCTTCCCTTCGACCCGATCGAGCGGGCGGCGGAGAACTGGGAGCGGACCTGGGGTCCCTCCACCGCGATGCGCGCTGCTACCTCGGTCTTTCGCGCCCAGCAGATCCTGCTTGCCCGCTTCGACGAAGCCCTGCGACCGTACGAACTGACCTTCGCCCGGTATGAGGCGTTGGTTCTGCTGCGCTTCTCCCGGACCGGCACGCTGCCGATGAAGGTGATCGGCAGTCGCTTGATGGTGCATCCCACGAGCGTGACCAACACCGTCGAGCGGTTGGCCGCGGCCGGACTCGTCGACCGCCGACCGAACCCCGCAGACGGCCGGGGCGTGCTTGCCTCGATCACCGATATCGGGCGCGACATCGTCGAGCGCGCGACCGCTGATCTCATGGACGTCGACTTCGGGCTGGCCGACATCGGGAATGATCGGCTCGATGACCTCTACGCCACCCTGCGCGACGTCCGTTATGCAGCCGGCGACGTGGCTGGGGCCGACCGGATGCTGAGCCGACCACAGCGCTGAGCCGTAAATCAGTAGGACCCTCCACTTTGATTAATTAGTAGGACGTCCTAGTATTAGGTATGACGGACAGCAGGGATGGCCGAGCGCGCTGGCAGCAGCGTTACGACGCTGCACTGAACTCAGGACGCGTCCGAGATGCGGACTTCCGCACGCTGTCCGGCGTGGACGTCGCGCCGGTCTACGGCCCCGCATCGGGCCAGGAGCCCGAAGGCTTCGACCGGATCGGTTGGCCGGGGGAGTACCCGTTCACCCGTGGCCTGTACCCGACCGGGTACCGGGGCCGATCGTGGACGATCCGCCAGTTCGCGGGCTTCGGCAACGCCGAGCAGACCAACCAGCGATACAAGATGATCCTGGCCGAGGGTGGTGGCGGGCTGTCGGTCGCTTTCGACATGCCGACGCTGATGGGTTACGACTCCGACGACTCGAAGTCATTGGGCGAGGTCGGACACTGCGGTGTGGCGATCGACTCGGCCGCCGACATGGAGACCCTCTTCGGCGACATCCCGCTCGAGCAGACCACCACGTCGATGACGATCAGCGGCCCGGCCGTACCCGTGTTCTGCATGTATCTCGTCGCCGCCGAGCGGCAGGGCATCGACATATCCACCCTCGACGGAACGCTGCAGACCGACATCTTCAAGGAGTACATCGCGCAGAAGGAGTGGCTGTTCCCACCAGAACCACATCTGCGCCTGATCGGCGACCTGATGGAGTTCTGCAACGCCGAGATCCCGGCCTACAAGCCGGTGTCGGTCTCGGGCTATCACATCCGGGAGGCCGGCTCGACCGCCGCACAGGAACTCGCTTTCACCCTCGCCGACGGCTTCGGGTACGTCGAACTCGGTCTGTCCCGCGGAATGGACATCGAGCAGTTCGCACCTGGGTTGTCGTTCTTCTTCGACGCGCACATCGACTTCTTCGAGGAGATTGCCAAATTCCGTGCGGCTCGGCGCATCTGGGCGCGCTGGATGCGTGACGTGTACGGCGCGAAGACCGACCGTGCTCAGTGGCTGCGGTTCCACACCCAGACGGCCGGGGTTTCGCTGACCGCCCAGCAGCCGGACAACAACATCGTCCGTACGGCCGTCGAAGCACTTGCCGCGATCCTGGGCGGCACGAACTCGCTGCACACCAACGCTTTGGACGAGGTCCTGGCCCTGCCGAGTGAGAAGGCGGCCCAGATCGCATTGCGTACCCAGCAGGTGATCGCCGCCGAGACCGGTGTCGGGAATGTCGCTGATCCACTCGGTGGGTCCTGGTACGTCGAAGCGCTCACCGACGAACTCGAGCGCCAGGCCGAGGAGATCTTCACCCAGATCAAGGGAATGGGGACCGACGGCACGATGACCAGCGGTCTGCTGCGCGGCATCGAGGAGGGGTGGTTCCTCGCGGAGATCGCCGAGGCGGCCTTTGACTACCAACTCAAACTCGAAAAGGGCGATCGTGAGGTGGTCGGCGTCAACGTCAACAACGCCTCGGTCAGCGAACACGACGAACTCGACATCCTGCGGGTCAGCCACGAGGTCGAGGTCGAGCAGTGCCGGGTCCTCGGCGTGCGTCGAGGAGCACGGGACGAGGAAGCGGTCCGCGCGGCATTGGGCCATATGGTCGATGTCAGCCGCACCCAGGACAACATGGTGCCGTCCATGCTCGAGGCGGCGCGCGCCGAGGCCACGCTCGGAGAGATCTGCGGTGCGTTGCGCGTCGAATGGGGCGGCTACACCGAGCCCGCTCGCTTCTAGGTCCCTCACCGGCGATCCCGGCAGCAGTGTCAAGATGGAAGCCATGCAACCCAACCGCGGAACCTCCCCGCCCCGTACCGCTGCCGCTGCGGCCCAACAGGCGCAGGTGGCCGCATCGCTGGCCGGAGCGGTTGACCTGGGAGCGGTTCGCGCCCGTGCCGAGGCAGCACAGCGGGCTGCCACCGCGCCGGCTCCGACAGCGGGCGGAGGCAGCTACGTCATAGACGTGACCGAATCCACCTTTCAGGCCGAGGTCATCGACCGCTCCTTCCAGGTGCCGGTCATCCTGGACCTGTGGGCCGAGTGGTGTCAGCCGTGCAAGCAGCTGTCTCCAGTATTGGAACGACTCGCCGCCGAGGGTAACGGCACTTGGATCCTGGCCAAGGTCGATATCGACTCCAACCCGCGCCTGGCCGAGGGCCTGCAGGTGCAGAGCATCCCGGCGGTCAAGGCGGTGCTGCAGGGCGCGCTGGCCGCTGAGTTCAACGGGGCGCTGCCCGAGGCCGAGGTGCGACAGTTCCTCGCGGCGGTCGTCGAGGCGGCCGGTGGAAAGCTTCCGGCCGGAGCGGACGGCGCGCAGGACGGCGTGGACGGAGCCGCCCAGGACGTGGACGACGCGCGGCTGGACGCTGCGGAGGATGCGGTGGCCCGCGGGGATCTCGACGCTGCGGAGACCGCCTATGCCGACATCCTGGACGCCGAGCCGGAGCACCCGATCGCCAGCCTCGCACTGTCCCAGATCCGACTCCTGCGCCGCGCCGAGGCAGCGGGTCCAGATGCCGTCGCCACAGCTGACGCGGATCCGACGAATGCTGCCGCCGCCCGATCGGCCGCAGACGTCGAGCTGGCCCTGGGACAGGTCGATCGTGCCTTCGACCGGCTGCTCGCGGTGATCCGGTCAACCACGGGGGAGGACCGCGACTCTGCACGCGAAGGACTGATCGACCTGTTCGCCCTGGTCGGTGACGACGACCCGAGGGTCGTGTCCGCTCGCAAGAAGCTCACCGCCGCACTGTTCTGAGGCTGCGACCTCGCGGCAACATGCGCCGTGGCTCGGGACAACCTCAAAGCAACCGATCAGAGTGCGGACGCGAGTTATGCTGCCCGGGATACACAGCGGCGTTGCCCACACCCGACGACTGACGGGGACGGCGTTTCGTGGAGGGGGAAACTTTCGGCCCCTACCGGATCGAGAAGCTTCTCGGTCGCGGTGGGATGGGTGAGGTCTACCGGGCCTACGACGAGAGCCAGAAGCGGATCGTCGCACTCAAGCTGCTCTCCCCACACCTAGCTAGCGACGAGAGCTACCGCGCGCGCTTCCGGCGAGAGTCCGAACTTGCCGCACGACTGCGTGAGGCGCACGTGATCCCGATCCACCGCTACGGCGAGATCGAGGGCCGGCGCTTCCTCGACATGCGTCTGGTTGAAGGATCCGATCTCGCGAAATTGCTCCAAGACCAGGGCGCCCTGCCAGCCGGCCGCGCCGTCGCGATCATCAGCCAGGTGGCCAGAGCGCTCGACGCAGCGCACGCCGATCGGCTGATCCACCGCGACGTGAAACCGTCCAACGTCCTGGTCAGTGACCGCGACGAGGACAGCGACGACGACTTCGTGTATCTCGTCGACTTCGGGATCGCCCGAGCGGCCGAGGACGAGCAGGGCCTGACCAAGACAGGGTCTGCGTTGGGCAGCTTCGATTACATGGCTCCGGAGCGCTTTCTCGAAGGGACGCTGGACCCGCGGTGTTGGTGTCAGCAGTGAGTCGGCGCAACCGGCGCTCAGCTGCCGAAGATGCCGCAGTCCGCGCCGCCATTGATGAACCCCTGGCGAAACACGTCGACGAGCTGGAATCCGGAAAGCCCCACCTCGGGCAGGATCTCACGCCGGGAGCCGTACTCGATGAGGAAGATGACTGCTTCGTCGATGTCACCGGGGCTGATGGTGGAGCTGTCAGCCAGGCTGCCGAGGTAGAACCGCGCCGCGAACCAGCCTGTCGCACAGACCGCTGCTGAGATGGCCTCCGACCCCCGGATGGAACGGTCGACAGCGTTGCGAGCGGCCAGTGCGTAGGGCAATGAGATCGCCGTCGTCACCGCGAAGTCGCCGATCTCCTCGGCGATCACCTGGGTCAGGTCGGACTCATCGAAGGCGACGGTGTTGTCGTTCGGGCAGAAACTGATGTCGCGCTCCACGGGTTCGCCGCCGCAATCGGGGGCATTCCCGTCGAAGGCGACCAGTGCTGGTGCGACGAAGGATTGTTGCCCGACCTCGTCGAAGGCAGATTCCCAGAAGGTCTCGAGCGTCCGGTCGCTGATCACGACCGCCTCCTCGTAGGAGACGTTGCCGGTCCCGTCGTCATCGGAGCTGAATCCGGCCAGAGTGAACAGTCGTTCGTCGTCATAGTTGTCCCGACAGGCTTGCGCCCCGCTGTCGAAACCCTCTTGGAAGGCGGAGACCCGATCGAAGTACGAGCCGTGGGCGCGGTCGTCCTCCGCGGCCGTTCCGGGCTCGTCTCGAAGGAGCAGGAATCCGCGGATGACATCGTCGAGTTCCGGCGCGCGGATGTTGAAATGCTTCGCGTTGTCCTCGGCGACCCAGCCGGTCCACGCTCCGGCGAAGCAGTCGGCCTGGGTCTCGTACACGATGGACAGCTCTGACGGCGGTGCTTCACGTCCCTGTACGGCATGGCCGAACTCGTGGGCCATGACCAGCGCCGGTAGGAAGCGGCCGTAGTCGGCAGCCAAGGCCTCGAGCAGGGTCCGGTCGTAGACGATGTTGTCACCGCCACCGCCGGACTGCGGGAAACAGTAGAAGGCGTTGTTGGCGACGTTCTCGGGATCGTCGTCCAAGCAGCCGATGTCGTTGGGGTAGTCGTCAGGGTCGAAGTCGTCAGGGTCGATCGAGTAGTAGCCGCCGGTCAGTGGCTCGAACTCGGTCTCGTAGACATCGGGAAAGACCTGGGACCAGTAGTCGTTGATGTCGGCCAAGGCATTGCGCGCCGTCTGGTCGATCTCGCTGTCGGTCGAACCGACGATCTCGAAGTCGGAGTTGGCCACGTCCATCCGGAGCCCGTTTGCCGGGGATGGGGCGCCGGTCACCGTGCTGGAGCACCCGGTTGCGAGCACTCCCACTGCGACCAAGATTGTCAGGCCGTGCGACGCCGTGGCGGACCTCATTCGATCTTCCCCTCTGGGCTGCACCCACCCGGGCGCGCCGTATCGCAATCGTGCGGCACGCAGCATAAGACCGAAGTGAGGGCGCCCCGAAATTTCAGCCGTCCAGACCTTCGACGCCACAGGCGTCGGGTCCCACCACGAAGCCACGCCGGAAGAAGTCCACGAGCTGGAAGCCGGAAAGGTCGGCCTCGGGAAGCACCTCGCGTCGGGTGGCCTGCTCAACCAGGAAGATCACCGCCTCGTCGATGTCCCCGGGCGAGATGGTGGAGCCTTCGCCTTCCTCGAACGGGATGTCGCCGTCGGCGAAGGTCGAGGAGTACCAGCCAGCCAGACAGACCGCCGCCGCCAACGACTCGCCCTCCTCGATCGGCCGGTCCAGGGCCTGCAGGACCGCGAAGCTGTACGGGATGGCCACCGCCATGATCACCGCGTAGTCCCCGATCTCCGCGTGCAGCGCCTCGGTGAGCTCCGCCTCGTCGAAGCTGACCGTGTTGTCCGAGGCACAGAAGTTGATGTCGCCCGGCTGGTCCTGGCCATCGCAGTCAGGGGCGTCGCCATCGAAGCCGACCAACTCCGGGAGAGAAAAGTCCACGCCCGCCGAGTCCAGGATGTCGGTCCAGAACGCTCCCAGCGAGCTGTCTGCGATCTCGAAGGTCTGGTCGTAGGAGGCATTGCCGGACGGGTCATTGGGCTGGAACTCGATCTGGGTGAAGATCCGATCGTCGTCGAAGTTGTCCCGGCAGGCGGGAGGCCCGTCGTCGAAGCCCTCCTGGAATGCTGACGTCCGGTCGAAGTAGGAGCCGTGCGAGCTGTCCCCATCGGGATCCTCGCCGACCGGGTCACGAAACTCCACCAGACCGCGGATCAGGTCGTCCAACTCTGGCGCACGGATGTTGAAGTGCTCCGCTGCGTCGGTGGCCACCCAGCCGGTCCAGGCTCCTGCGAAGCAGTCGGCCTGGGTTTCGGCGACGATCGTCTTGTCGGAGTCGACGCCTTCGCGACCCTGGATGGCGTGCCCGAACTCGTGCGCGATCACCATGGCCGGGAGGAAGGGGCCGTAGTCGTTCTTGAGCTGCTCGAGCAGGGTGCGGTCGAAGGCGATCAGGTCACCGTCGTTGCCGGCCAGGCAGTAGTACGCGTTTCCGGACACGTTGTCGACCAGATCCTCGAGGCATCGATCGTTCTCGATCGCATCGGGATAGTCGTCGGGATTGAAGTTATCCGGGTCGACGGAGTAATAGCCGCCTTCCAGCGGCGGAAACTCGGTGCCGAAGACCTCGGGAAACTGTTGCTCCCAGAACGTGTTGAGGTCGGCCAGTGCGTTTCGCACCAGCCCGTCGACCTCCCCGTCGCCGGCTCCGAAGATCTCGAGTTCGGAGTCGGCCACGTCCTGCCGGATGCCGTTCACCGGACTCGACGCGCCGGTAACGACCGTCGTACAAGCTGTGAGCGTCAGCGCTGCGGATACGAGGACTATGGGGACAAAGTGCCGGAGTGGTGTCGTTCGCGGCTTCGCCGTGCTGGTCACGCAGGCACTCCCTCCGCCGGTGGGTCGACGACGCCTTCGGTTGCCAGCGGTACTTCCGGTTCGAGCCACAGGGCACCCAGTGGCGGAAGCGACACCGTAGCCGAGCAGGGCTGACCGTGCCAGGCGTTCCCGTTGGCTTCGACGCGGCCGAGATTCCCGACCCCGGACCCCCCGTAGGCTTCTGCATCGGTGTTGACCAATTCGACCCACGAGCCCTTGCTCGGCAGGCCGACCTGATACCCGTGGTGCGGAACCGAGGAGAAGTTCGCGATGCAGGCCACGACCGAGCCGTCGGTGCCGTAGCGCAGGAACGAGAAGACGTTGTTGGCGCCGTCATTGGCATCGATCCACTCGAACCCGGCCGGGTCGGTGTCCTGGGACCAGATGGCCGGGCAGCTGCGATAGGCCTTGTTCAGGTCGCTGACCAGCAGCTGCAGTCCGGCATGGCCAGGGTCATCGAGCAGGCCCCAGTCCAGCGACGAGCCCTCGGCCCATTCGCTGCGCTGACCGAATTCACTGCCCATGAACAACAACTGTTTGCCGGGGTGCGCCCACATGTAGGCGGCCAACAGTCTGAGCGTGGCCAGCTGTTGCCAGCGATCACCGGGAACCTTGCCCAGCAATGATCCCTTGCCGTGCACGACCTCGTCGTGGCTGATCGGCAGGATGTAGTTCTCCGAGAAGGCATACATCATGGCGAAGGTCATCTGGTTGTGATGGTATGAACGGTGAATCGGTTGGCGGGCAACGTAGTCCAGAGTGTCGTGCATCCAGCCCATGTTCCATTTGAAGCCGAATCCGAGGCCACCGAGATAGGTCGGTCGGGTCACCCCTGGCCAGGCGGTGGACTCCT
>JACCQS010000287.1 GCA_013814015.1 Geodermatophilaceae bacterium
CTAGCCGATTCCTGGCGCGCCGGCCACACTCGAGCCAGTCAACCGATAGAACAGGTACGCCGCGGTCTCCCGCGCGATGTAGCGAAACTGGGTGGACCGGGTCTGCACCGCTGGGCCCTGCCGGGTCGGTGAACTCGAGGCCACGATTCCAGCATCCTGCGCCATCCGGGTCGCTCGCAATGCGTGCCATGGGTCGGTGACCACGACGGCGGTGGACAGACCCTGCTCGTCGAACAGGCTTGCCACGGCCTGCATGCTTTTCAAGGTGTCTGTCCCGTCGGGGATGGCCCGCATCGCTTCCTCGGGAACACCTTCCCGCGCCAGCCAGAGGAGGCCTGCCTCGGCCTCGGTGAACAGATCCCCGGCCTGGCGCCCGCCGACCGTGATGATCATCGGCGACACTCCGGCGTTGTAGAGGTCAAGAGCATGATCGAGTCTGGCCTCGAAAATCGGGGACGGGGTCCCGTTGTACTGCGCAGAACCCAGGACGACGATCGCATCGGAGACCGGCCGTTCGTCCTGGCGCGCGGTCCACCAGATGTTCACGGCAGTCACACCCACGATCAGACCCACGGCGACCACTAAGGCCGCGACAATCCGTCCGACGATGCCGATCACATTGTCATGGGTACCACGCGAAGCCGACCGCTCGCCGGTCTCGTCCACCGTTGTTCTCAGCGAGCGTCGTTTGCCTTGGACGTGAGCGCGGCGCGGCCGGCCTCGAGACGGGCAACCGGGATTCGGAACGGCGAGCAGGACACGTAGTCCAGACCGACCTCATGGAAGAAGTGCACCGAGTCCGGATCGCCGCCGTGCTCACCGCAGACCCCCAGGTGCAGGTCCGGCTTTGCCGCACGGCCCTCCTTGACCGCGATTCGAATCAGCCTGCCGATGCCTTCGGTGTCCAACGACTCGAACGGGGAGACGCCGAAGATGCCCTTGTCCAGGTACGTCGTGAAGAAGGACGCCTCCACGTCATCGCGGGAAAAACCCCAGCCCATCTGGGTCAGGTCGTTGGTGCCGAAGGAGAAGAACTCCGCCGCACCGGCGATGTCCCCCGCGGTCAGTGCGGCCCGGGGCACCTCGATCATCGTGCCGATCAGCGCGGGTACGTCGACCCCTGCTGCCTGGGCGACCGAAGCGAGCACCGCCTCGGCCTCCTCGCGGATGGCCTCCAGCTCCTGTACCGCGCCGACCAGCGGAATCATGATCTCCGGCCGTGGATCTCCGCCGGCCGACTTGCACTCGGCCGCGGCCTCGGCGATCGCGCGTACCTGCATCGCGAACAGGCCCGGAATGGCCAGACCGAGCCGCACTCCGCGCAGGCCCAGCATCGGGTTGGACTCGTGCAGCCGGCGGACCTCGATGAGCAGCCGGGCAGCCTTCTCGTCGGGCTTCCCGCGCTCCTCGGCCAAGGCCACGGCCACCGACAGGTCGGTGATATCGGGCAGGAACTCGTGCAGCGGCGGGTCGATCAGCCGGACCGTGACCGGCAGCCCGTCCATCGCCTGGAAGATCCCGACGAAGTCCGCGCGCTGCAACGGCTCCAAGGCGTCCAGGGCTGCTTGCCGCTCGTCGTCGGTATCGGCCAGGATGAGTTCCTCCACCAGCTGGCGGCGGTCGCCCAGGAACATGTGCTCGGTACGGCACAGCCCGATGCCCTGCGCGCCGAAGCGCCGCGCCCGCTGCGAGTCCTCCGGCGTGTCGGAGTTCGCGCGCACCTTGAGTCGGCGGACCTCGTCGGCATGGGCCATGAAGCGGTGTACGGCCTTGACCAGGTCGGTCGCGTCGGCTGCCTGGGGATCCAGGGTTCCCTCGAAGTACTGCACCACTGCCGATGGTGAGACGGGGACCTCGCCGAGATAGACCGCGCCGCTCGTACCGTCGATCGAGACGACGTCGCCCTCGTTGACGACGATGTCGCCAGGGGCGGTGAACTTGTTGCCCTTGAGGTCTACCTGCAGGGCATCGGCACCACAGACGCAGGTCTTGCCCATTCCTCGGGCCACGACTGCTGCGTGTGAGGTCTTTCCACCGCGTGAGGTCAGAATGCCTTGCGCAGCAATCATTCCCGCGAGATCGTCGGGGTTGGTCTCCCGGCGTACGAGGATGACCTTCTCGCCCTTCTCGGCCATCTCGACGGCTCGGGCGGAGGAGAAGACGACCTTGCCGACGGCGGCACCGGGCGAGGCATTCATTCCCTTGGCGATCTGCTTCTTGTCGGCGTCGTCGTCGAACTTCGGGAACATCAGCTGCATGAGCTGGGCGCCGGTGACCCGCTGCAGCGCCTCGCCCAGATCGATCATGCCTTCGTCGATGAGCTGATTGGCGACGACGAAAGCGGCACCGGCCGTACGCTTCCCGATCCGGGTCTGCAGCATCCACAGCTTGTTGCGCTCGACGGTGAACTCGATGTCGCACAGGTCGCGGTAGTGGCCCTCGAGCTTGGCCATGATGCCCATCAGCTCGTCGTAGGCCGGCTTGTCGATCTGCTCGAGGTCGGTCAGCGGCAACGTGTTTCGTACGCCGGCAACAACATCCTCGCCCTGGGCGTTCTGCAGGTAGTCGCCGTACACACCCTGCTCGCCGCTGCCCGGGTCGCGGGTGAACGCCACGCCGGTTCCGGAGTCCGATCCCAGGTTGCCGAAGACCATCGAGCAGATGTTTACCGCCGTTCCCAGGTCGGCCGGAATGCGCTCCTGACGGCGATAGAGGATCGCCCGGTCGGCGTTCCACGAGTTGAAGACCGCTTCCACGGCGAGGTCCATCTGCTCGCGTGGGTCGGTCGGGAACTCCCGCCCGGCCTGCTCGCGTACGACGTCCTTGAAGTGCTCGACGAGCTTCTGCAGATCCTCGGCGTCGAGGTCCAGGTCGTTCTCGGTTCCCTTGGCCTTTTTGGCTTCGTCGATCGCATCCTCGAAGTGGTCCCCGTCGATGTCCAGCACGGTCTTGCCGAACATCTGGATCAGCCGGCGGTAGGAATCCCAGGCGAACCGGTCGGAGCCGGACTGCTTGGCCAGCCCCTGGACCGACTCGTCGTTGAGCCCGACGTTCAGGACGGTCTCCATCATCCCGGGCATCGAGAACTTCGCCCCGGAGCGGACCGAGACCAGGAGGGGATCGGTCGGGTCCCCGAGTGTCTTGCCCATCGTGTCCTGCAGTGCGGCAAGGTGCTCGCTGACCTCGTCGGAGAGCTCCTTGGGTGCGGTGCCGCTGTCCAGGAAGACCTTGCAGGCCTCGGTTGTGATGATGAACCCGGGTGGCACGGGCAATCCCAGGTTCGTCATCTCGGCGAGGTTCGCCCCCTTGCCGCCGAGGAGGTCCTTCAGGTCCTTGTTGCCCTCAGCGAAGTCGTAGACGTATTTCTTACTCACCGGGAGTGCCTCCTGTGCGCTGCATCACTGCGACCTACTTTCCCGACAGTCTCTCTAGCCCCGGGCATCGCACGCCAGCCGGGTAGCGCTCGACGTCGACGGCTCACCCGCCGGAGACGTCCAGTTCGGCCCCGTCGGGTACAGCGAGGCTGTCGCGGTCATCGAGCCAGCCGTAGGGCAGGGCCACCTTGCGCGCGCTCGTGGACCGACCACGGGGGGTACCGAGGATGTCGGTCGGGAAGGGCTGGTCGGGGATTGCGGCCAGTAGCTCGTCGAGTTCGTCCAGTGAGCCGACCAGCGATAGCGCCCGGCGTGTTTCGCCGCCGACCGCGAAGCCCTTCAGGTACCAAGCGATGTGTTTGCGGAAGTCGCGGATGCCGCGGTCCCGGGCATGCGGGTCGGCGGGGTCGGGTGGATCGGAACCGTATTCGTCCAGAAGCAGGCTCGCGTGCCGACGCATCGTCGCCGCGACCGTACACAGTGGCGGGTTCTCCCGGCTGGGATCGCCGTCGAAGGCGCTGGCCAGATCGGCGAACAGCCACGGCCGGCCCAGGCAGCCCCGGCCGATGACGACCCCTGCGCAGCCGGTCTGTTGCACCATCCGCAATGCGTCGTCGGCCTCCCAGATGTCCCCGTTGCCGAGGACCGGGATGTCCACTAGCTCGACGAGATCCGCGATCGCAGCCCAATTCGCTTGTCCGCCGTAGAGTTGCGCCGCCGTCCGGCCGTGCAGCGCGACGCTGGCGAGTCCCTCGTCCTGGGCGAGCTGGCCAGCATCGCGGTAGGTGATGTGTTCGTCGTCGATGCCGATCCGCATCTTCATCGTGATGGGGACCCGGCCCTTGGCTGCGGTCATCGCCGCCCGCAGGATGCTGCGCAGTAATTGCCGACGCCACGGGATCGCCGCGCCGCCGCCCTTGCGAGTGACCTTGGGGACCGGGCAGCCGAAGTTCAGGTCGACATGATCGGCGCGGTCCTCGTTCACGATCATCTCGACCGCCCGGCCCACGGTCACCGGGTCCACGCCGTACAACTGGATGCTGCGTGGGTACTCGTCCGCTGCGAAGCGGATCATCCGCATCGTCTTGGGATTGCGGGCGACCAGGGCAGTCGCGGTGATCATCTCGCAGACGTAGAGCCCGGCTCCGTGTTCCCGGCACAACGTCCGGAACGCCGGGTTCGTGATGCCGGCCATCGGGGCGAGTTCGACCGGCGGCCACACAGCGTGCGGGCCGATCTTCAGCGCGTCGAGGACTGGCACGTTACCCATCACCGGCGATTATCCGCCTCCCCCGATCCGACTCAGGGGCACCCTGGTAGGAAGCTAACGTTGCAACCTTCCCCTGATCGGATCAGCGAGGACCACAAGGAGCGCTCATGACACGACCCGACCAGCCGGCACCCGGCGAGGACATTGCCAAGGGCAGCGACGGGAACACGACGCCGGGTACCGGCGGTGGCGAACCCGGAGACCCGGATCCCCGCGATCCCACCGAGGACGCCTCCGACCCGACCCAGTCCCGGCCGACGAGCCAGCCCGCGCCGCAGGACGCCCCCGACCCACTCGAACCCCCCGACTGACCCCCACCTCTTTCCGACTCAGGGCCGCCCGGATTCGAGTGTTTCGACTCAGGGCCGCCCTCATTCACATCCAGTGACTCAGGGCCACCCGGATTCCTTGTCCACAGGGTCGAGTCGCTGCCCACAACTTGCGATCTTCGGTCGACCGAGGGCCGGCGAGTCGAAACACTGCGAGGGTGTCACGTGGTCGCCGTTACGACGCCTTCGGCCTGGACATGCTCGTTCGCTCGCGAGACGGGGTACTCCTCCAACGCGAGGCACTGGCACTCGGGATGTCCGGTTCCACGATTGCCCACCGGACGCGGCCTGGAGGTCCGTGGCAGCGGCTGCTTCCAGGCGTCCTGCTGGTGTATTCAGGAAGTCCGAGCCGCCTGCAGCGTATGCGGGCAGCACTGGTCTACGCCGGCGCTGACGCAATATTCACCGGTGTCACCGCGCTCCGCTGCCATGGGGTCCGCAAGCCCCCGACCGAGCACGCACTGCATGTGCTTGTGCCGCACTCCAGCCAACGATCATCGCGGGGCTTCGTCATCCTTGAGCGCACCCGCCGAATGCCAGATCCGCGCGACGTCGTGGGATTGCCGTGCGCTCCGGTCGCCAGAGCCGCCATCGATGCGGCCCGCCGGGTAACCGACGTCGGTCAGGTGAGGGCGCTGCTCTCAGAGGTGGTCCAGCGTGGCATGTGCACCGTGGCCGCGCTCGGCGTGGAATTGCGGGACGCGCAGATTCGCGGCACAGCTCTACCGAGACGCGTCCTCCGTGAGGTCTCTGACGGCGTTCGCTCGGCCGCGGAGGCAGAGGCGCGGCAAGTCATTTCTTCGATGCGGATCGCCGAGCCCCTGTGGAATCACGACATTTTCGATGCCCAGGGACGTTGGATCGCACGCCCGGACGCCGTGTGGATCGATCTCGGCGTCGTGCTCGAAATCGATTCGTTGGAGTGGCATCTTTCGCCGGCCGACTACCAGCGAACTCAAGCCCGACACCGGCGCATGACCGCAACAGGCTTGCTTGTCGTCCACGTGACGCCAGGCACGGTGCGACGAGATCCGGCAGCCTTCATAGCCGATCTGCGAGCCACTCTCGAGGCGGCAGCGTTGCGCCCTGCTCCCGTGGTGTACCTCGAGCAGCAACAGGCGGGTTAGAACCGGGCCAAGCGCCAATGCAGCTCGTACCCGATCGACTGAGGGCGCCCCTGAGTCGAATCATTCGCCTCGGGGCCACCCTGAGTCGGGAACCCGGGGCGGTCAGGTGCCGAGGAGTTTCGGGGCGAGGTAGCTCACGACGTGATCAAGGCCGATTCGCTCCTGGGCCATGGTGTCGCGTTCGCGAACTGTCACCGCGTGATCGGTGAGGGTGTCGAAGTCGACGGTCAGGCAGAACGGCGTACCGATCTCGTCCTGTCGCCGGTACCGCCGGCCGATCGCCCCGGCGTCGTCGAAGTCGACGTTCCAGGTCCGCCGCAGCGCCGCTGCCAGATCGCGCGCCTTCGGAGACAGGTCGGCATT
>JACCQS010000315.1 GCA_013814015.1 Geodermatophilaceae bacterium
GACGGTGTACGCCGAGCACGTGCTGCCCGACAGAGGCAGCTGGCAGAGCGCCGTACGCGCCATGTGGGACGAGGGGAGGTACCGCGAGGAACGTTATGCCGCAATCGCGTTGACCGGATATCGGGCCTACGCGACGTACCAGGATCCCGGCACGCTGCCGCTCTACGAGCACTTGATCGTGACCGGAGCCTGGTGGGACTACGTCGACGAGGTCGCGATCCGCCGGGTCGGCCCGATCCTGCGGACCGATCCGATCTCAGTTGCACCGGTGCTCCGTGCCTGGTCGACCGACGACGACATCTGGCGCAGGAGGACCTCCATTCTCGCTCAGATCGGGTCGAAGGCCGACACCGATCTCGACCTGCTGGTCGACTGCCTGGCGCCCAGTCTCAGCCATCGGGAGTTCTTCGTAGGGAAGGCGATCGGCTGGGCGCTGCGGGAGTATGCCAAGACCGATCCCGAGTGGGTACGGCGCTACCTCGCCGAACACGGGAAGCAGATGTCAGGCCTGTCCCGCCGAGAGGCCGCCAAGCATCTCTGAGAAGTCCAGAGTGCCGGTTTGGTAGCGAACCGTCCGTTTGCTGGGGTCCAAAGTGCCGGTTTGGTAGCGAACCGGCCGTTGGTCAGGGCATCGAGCGGATCACAGGTATTGGCCGCTGCCTGGCTGGTCGCCGCTTGCGGGATAGCCAGGCATGCCCGGCGCGCCGGCCGGTTGACCCGGCATGCCCATGGACGACCCACTGGGTAGCGCCTTGCGCCGCATCTCTTCCACTTGGACCCGGGCCGCCATCTGCTGGGCGAACAGTGCGGTCTGAATTCCGTGGAAGAGACCCTCGAGCCAGCCCACGAGCTGCGCCTGAGCGATCCGTAGCTCGGCGTCGCTGGGCGTGACGTCGTCGCCGAAGGGCAGCGAGAGACGATGCAGCTCGTCGCGCAGCTCGGTGGACAGTCCGTCCTCGAGTTCGTGGATCGAGCGCTCGTGTACCTGACGCAGCCGGTTACGGCTGGCATCGTCGAGTGGGGCGGCGCGTACCTCGTCCAGAAGCTGCTTGATCATCGAGCCGATCCGCATCACCTTGGCCGGTTCGGACACCATCTCCCCGAGTTGTTCACCAACGTTCCCGGCCCCGCGTCCCTCGCGTCCCTCCCCGGCAGCGAGCATGGCTGACTGGGCGTCCCCGTCCGGCGCCGGCGTCGTTCCGATCGGCTGCCCGTCGGGTCCGATCACGACGACGTGGGGCTGCTGGGGCGGCTGGTCTGGCTGCGTCATGCCCCCTATCGTGCCTCGTTCAGATGAATGACCCCGAGCCAGGCTGACGCACCCACGGCAGAGCAGAGATCACCCGGCTCGAGCAGGGGTGTGGCGTGGCCGGCTGGCTGATACTCAATGGCCGGGAGCCAGGCAATCGGCGCAGCTGCATGACTAGGGTATGAGGGTGCCCGACGCTGTCACGACCGAATTGGATGTGCTCCGGGTCAGGGGCCAATTCATGTCTTTGGCCGACGGCTTCGTGCACGTCGACGGCGCGGCCGGCAGTCTGGTGCCCTATTCGGTTGCCTCGGCGGTCGGCAACACGATGCGTACGGCGGTGGCAAATCGGGGCGGTCCGTTCGCGGCCTCGGCCCTGGCCGACGAGTTGGTGCGCGCCGGGCGCAGTGCCATCGCCGACCTGGTCGGCGGCGTACCCGCAGGAGTCGTCCTGGGCCCCAACATGACGTCGCTGACGTACACGATGTCCCGCGCGCTGGCCAAGACCTGGCAGCTCGGCGACGAGATCATCGTCTCCCGCCTCGATCACGACGCGAACATCCGGCCATGGCTGCAGGCCGCCCGGTCCGCCGGGGTCACCGTGCGATGGGCCGAAGTGGACATCGAGACCTGTGAACTGCCCGAGTGGCAGTACGACGAACTGCTCACCGACCGGACCCGGCTGGTCGCGGTGACGGCGGCCAGCAATGCAGTCGGGACGCGGCCCGATGTGCCGGCGATCGCCAGGCGAGCACACGAGGTCGGGGCGTTGATGTACGTCGATGCGGTGCACGCCGCTCCCCATGTTCCACTGGACATCACCGAGCTGGGAGCCGATCTGCTGGCCGTCTCGCCGTACAAGTTCTGCGGCCCCCATCTCGGTGCCGTCACCGCCGATCCGAAGCTGCTGGCCGACCTGCACCCGGACAAGCTCGTACCGTCCCCCGATGGCGTTCCCGAACGTTTCGAGACCGGTACGCCGCCCTTCGAGCTCTACGCCGGATTGGCGGCAACGGCGGACTATCTCGCCGACCTGATACCGACGCAAGGTACTCGACGCGAACGGATTCTGGCCTCGATGCGGGCCGCCGAATCGTACGAACACAACATCTTTCTAGGGCTGGAGTCCGGGATCCGGGCCATGTCGCACGTGACCATTCACGGCTCAGCTCCGCGGCGCACGCCGACCCTGGCGCTGACCGTGCGAGGCAAACATCCACGCGAGGTCAACGAGTTCCTGGCCGAGCGGGGGATCTGCGCATGGGACGGCGACTACTACGCGACCGAACTCTTCGACGCGTTGGGCGTCAACGCCGAGGGTGGAGCGGTACGGATCGGTCTGCTGCACTACAACACCGAGACCGAGGTCGATCACATCCTCGAAGCACTGGCCGCCCTCGGCTGACGATGCGAGTCGGCAGGATCGCTCAGCGGGGGACTGCCAGAAGGACCTTGCCGATGTGCGTGCTGCTTTCGACGACGCGGTGTGCCTCGGCAGCTTGGGTCATCGGCAGCATCCGGTCGATGATCGGCCGGATCTGACCGCTCTCGACCGCCGGCCAGACGTGCTCGCGCACCGCGGCAACCACTGCTCCCTTGCCCGATGACCCTTCGACGGGCCGACCGCGTAACCCGGTGCCGTGCACCGATCCTCGCTTGGCCAGCAGGGCACCCATGTCGAGTTCGCCCTTGCGCCCGCCCTGCATCCCGATGATGACCAGCCGGCCGTCCGGGGCCAGCGCCGATACGTTGCCGCCGAGGTAGGCCGCGCCCATGTTGTCCAGGATGACGTCCACCCCACGTCCGTCGGTGAGTGTGGTGATCTGCTCGACGAAGGACTCCTCGCGGTAGTTGATCGCCGCGCCAGCTCCCAACTCGAGGCAGAAATCACGCTTGGTCTGCGAGCCCACGGTGACAAACACCGTGGCCCCGACCAGTCCGGCGATCTGGATGGCCATCGTCCCGATGCCGCTGGAGCCGCCGTGTACGAGCAGCGTGTCGCCGGCGGCAAGCCCGGCTCGCATCACCAGATTCGACCAGACGGTGCAGGTCACCTCGGGAAGGCCGGCTGCGGCCACCAGGTCGAGCCGACCGGGCCGCGGAAACACTTGCACTGTTGGGACATTGACGCGTTCGGCGTACCCGCCACCGGCCAGCAGCGCGCAGACTTCGTCGCCGACCGACCAGCCGGTGACCCCTTCACCCACCCCGGAGATGACTCCGCTGCATTCCAGACCGGGGATCTCGGATGCGCCGGGCGGCGGTGGGTAGTGCCCCTGACGCTGCATGATGTCGGCGCGGTTGACCGCACTCGCGGCGACGTCGATGACGACCTCGCCCGGGCCGCAGCTGGGGTCGCCGACCTCGGCCCAGGTCAGGACCTCCGGGCCGCCGAAGGACGGCAGCGTGATGGCATACACGTCAAAGAACTTACGGCCCGAGCAAGCCGAGCAACAATGTGGCGGTTTGGACGGAAACCGCCAGGATGTGGCGGTTTGGACGGAAACCGCCAGGATCTGTTTGGCTGGCTGATGCCTCAGGCCGGAGAGATTTCCAGGAAGCCGCGGAGCAGTGCGGCTGTGCCGGCCAAGTGCTCGGTCATCGCTGTGCCGGCGGCCGCGGGATCCCCGTCGAGGACTGCCTCGATGATGTTTCGATGCTGGACGTTGGAGTTGCGGATGTTGACCGGCAGGCGCGGGATCGCGTCGAGCAGGTCGTTGACTTCCGAGCGTACGTCCGCGACGTAGCCGGCCAAGGCTGGAATACCGGCGACCTCGGCGATGGCCAGATGTAGTCGCGAGTCGATGGGCCGGTACTCCTCGATCGAAATGCCACAGGACTCATCAAGCAACCAGCGGAGCTGGGCGCTGACCGCTGGGCTGAGATTTCGGGTGGCGGCCAACTCCGCGGCGCCGACCTCGAGGACTCGACGAAGGTCCAAGATCTGCCAGAGCCGTTCGCCGAGTCCGGGCAACGCTGGAACGTCCTCGGTCGGTAGCGGGGTCGGTCCTGGACGGCGCCGCATGAACGTGCCACCTCCGCGTCCCCGCACGGATTCGAAGTAGCCCGCCTCGACCAGCGATCGCAGCGCCTCGCGCAGGGTCTCTCTGGCCACGCCGAGCGCCGCGGCGAGTTGACGCTCGCTGGGCAGCCGCTCCCCAGGATTGATCACCCCCAGCTTGCCGGCCTGGAGCAGCCGTTCGACGGTCTCCTCGAAAGTCTGGCCGGAGCGGATCGGTCGGAAAACGGGGCTGTCGACCAGGCGTTTGCCGGCACCTGGCATCCCTCCGTGATCAGCCATACCGCCAACCTACGGCGTGAAGGCGACGTATTTGGTCTCCAGGAATTCCAGCAGACCGTCGTGTGCGCCCTCTCTGCCGATACCGCTCTGTTTCATGCCGCCGAAGGGTGCCGCGGGATCGCTGATCACACCGCGGTTGATGCCGACCATGCCGCATTCCAGGCTCTCGCTGACCCGGAGTCCGCGGCCGAGATCGCCGGTGTAGAGGTAGGCGACCAGGCCGTACGGGGTGTCGTTGGCCTGGCGTACGGCTTCGGAGCTGAAGCTGACGATCGGGGCGACCGGACCGAAGATCTCCTCGGTCAGGCAGTCGGCCTTTTCGGGTACGTCGACGAGAACGGTTGCCGGATAGCAGAAGCCCGCGCCGTCCGGGCGTTTGCCGCCGACCAGCGCCCGCGCGCCGCCGGAGATGGCGTCCTTGACCAGGCGGTCGACCTTGTCGACGGTCGCCTCGTTGACCAGTGGCCCGAGCTTCACTCCGTCGTCGTCGCCGCGGCCCATGGACATCGATCCCATTGCCGAGGCCAGCTTGTCGGCGAAGCGATCGGCGATGGACTCCTCGACGTAGAACCGATTCGCGGCCGTACACGCCTCACCGCCGTTACGCAGCTTGGCCAGCATCGCTCCGTCCACGGCTGCGTCCAGGTCGGCGTCGGCGAAGACCAGGAACGGCGCGTTCCCACCGAGTTCCATCGAGGTGTTGACTACGTTGTCGGCGGACAGTTTCAACAGTCCCTGGCCGACTTTGGTGGATCCGGTGAACGACAGCTTGCGGACCCGGAAGTCGGCGAGTGCGGTCTCCGAGATCGGCGCGGCTTTGCTGGACGGCAAGACGTTGACCGCACCAGCCGGAAGCCCGGCATCGGTCAGGATCTCAGCGATCAGCAGCGCGGTCAGCGGGGTCTCCGCGGCCGGCTTCAGGATGGTCGGGCAGCCGGCGGCGATCGCTGGTCCCCACTTGCGAGTCGCCATGGCAGCGGGGAAGTTCCACGGCGTGATGAGCAGTGCGACGCGGACCGGCTGACGGGTCACCAGGATCTTGTTCGTCCCAGCCGGAGCGGTCGTGTAGTTGCCGTCGATGCGTACGGCTTCCTCGGCGTACCAACGGAAGAACTCGGCCGCGTAGGTCGCCTCGGCCTTGGCGTCGGCGAGCGCCTTGCCATTCTCGCGCACCATCAGCAGAGCAATGTCGTCCAGCCGTTCGGTCATCACCTCGAAGGCGGTGCGCAGGATCTCCGCACGTCGGCGCGGTGGCATTGCCGCCAACTCGGGCAGCACGGCGTAGGCGGCGTCGATGGCGGCGGTGGCGTCCGCAGCGGTGGCGTCGGCGACGGTACACAGCGTCGTTCCATCAGCCGGGTCGGTGACGTCGAACCGATCGCCTCCCGATCCGGCCACCCACTTCCCGCCGATCAACAGGTCGGTGGGAACGGGACGGGACACTCCGGCAATCGTTTCGGTGGTCATGCCTCCCAGCCTCCCAGCGTCCAACCCGATCGACCAGTCCGGCTGCCCAACGCCGCGGCCTGAAACGACCGCCGATCAGGAGGCGGAGTTCTGCTTCTCTCGAGCGCGGAGGTCCTTGCGGAAGATCTTGCCGCTGGCCGCCTTCGGGATCGCATCCAGAAACTCCACGTGCCGCACCTTCTTGTGCGGGGCGACCTTGGCGGTCACGAAGTCCATCACGTCCGCCGCGGTCAGCTCTTGGCCCGGGACGGGGACGACGAAGGCCTTCGGCGCCTCGCCACCTTCCTCGTCCGGTACGCCGATCACAGCGGCATCGGCGATCGAGGGATGACTGAGCAGTACGGCTTCGAGTTCGGCCGGTGCGACCTGGTAGCCCTTGTACTTGATCAGCTCCTTGACCCGGTCGACGATCCAGAAGAACCCGTCCTCGTCGACCAGGGCGACATCGCCAGTGTGCAGCCAGCCGTCCTCGTCCAGCGTTGCCGCTGTGGCCTCGCGATTGTTCAGGTAACCCTTCATGACCTGCGGCCCGCGTACCCACAACTCGCCGCGCTCGCCGTCGGCGCAATCCTCGCCGCTGTCCGGATCGACCAGCCGTGACTCGGTGTTGGGCAGCGCCACACCCACGCAGCCACGCGGTGCGTCCACGCCGTCCGGGGTCGAGTGCGAGACCGGTGACAGTTCGGTCATGCCGTACCCCTGACAGACCCGCAGGTTGAGCCGCCGCTCACACATCAGGGCCAGTTCCTGATCCAGCGG
>JACCQS010000008.1 GCA_013814015.1 Geodermatophilaceae bacterium
GCCGCGGCGATCAAGCCGCGATGATCTCGACCGGCTCCTCGGTGACCTCGCCGTCGAGAATCCGGTACGAGCGAAACTCCACCTGGCCCTCGTCGTTGCCGTGCTCTCGGGTCGACACCAGGACGTAATGCGTGGCCGGATCGGCAAGCGGACCGCTGGCATAGTTGACGTCGGTGCGGGACGGGTACGGCTCGGTGGCCGTGTGCGAGTGATAGTTGACAATCACCTGCTCGTCAAGATCGTCGAGCTCCCGGTAGAGCTTGAGCAGATCGCCGGACTCGAATTCGTAGAACGTGGGTGACCGGGCCGCGTTCAGCATGGGGATGAAACGTTCCGGGCGGTCGCTGCCGGCTGGTCCGGCGATCACTCCGCATGCTTCGTCGGGGTGATCCCGACGAGCGTGTGCGCTGATCTGGTCGACCAACCCCTGCCCGATTCGAAGCACCAGCCGAGTCTAGGTGCCCGTTCGCGACCTGCTGTTCAGAGCGTCGACCAGCAGGCCCTGCACGGCGGTCAGCCAGGAGTAGGCGGCCCATCGTGGATCACCGGTCTGCTCGGCGCGGACCATCGGGTCGTCGGATTCCTGTACGTCCAGCCGTACGCCGATGGCCAGCCGTACGTCGTTGAGGGTTCGGATCCATGCCTCGGCCTGGCTCTCGTCGAGATCGACCCGACCGCCGGCCTCGGGAACTGTGTCCAGCAACAGCGCAGCATCGGCCAGCTTCTCCTGGCGCAAACCGGCCTCGGTCAAGGAGCGATAGTCCTTGGCCAGGTTCGGGTCGCTGCGGTGGCCGTCTGGTAGGAGGCGTTCGGCGACCGGATCTGGGCCGGTCGCGCCGCCAGCGGATCTGCCGTCGCCTGGCACACCACTGAGCACCCCGCCCACGTCAGCGACGACCTGACGGAGTAGGCCCGCCTCGTACGGTTCGAGGTCGGCCACCAGTCGGCCGCGCTTCCAGCGGAAGGGCGTCACGAGTCCCGCTGGTAGCTGGCCCACAGGCCGTAGGCGTGCAGCCTCGACGTGTCGGACTCCATCCGTTCCTTGGCACCGGAGCTGACGATGGCCCGGCCCTCGTGATGAACCTGCAGCATCAGCTTGGTCGCGGTCGGCTCGTCGTACCCGAACAGTTTCTGGAAGACGTAGGTCACATAGTTCATCAGGTTCACCGGGTCGTTCCAGACGATGGTGACCCACGGACGATCGGTGTCCTCGTCCTCGTCGAGGACGACCTCTTCGGCCCGCTCCGGGGCGATGATTCCGGTCACCTCTCCCATTCTGCCCGGTCCGGCGCGCGCACTCGCCTACGCTGCCCAGCTGTGTCCACGGCGTTGCTGACCGACCACTATGAACTGACGATGCTCGCCGCCGCCCTGCGCGATGGCACGGCACAGCGGCGATGTGTCTTCGAGGTCTTCGCCCGACATCTGCCGCTTGGTCGGCGCTACGGCGTGGTCGCCGGCACCAGTCGGCTGCTCGACGCGATCGACTCGTTTCGATTCGGTCCGGCTGAGATCGACGAGCTCCGGAACAAGCAAGTCGTCGATGCCAAGACGCTGGAGTGGCTTGCGGCGCATCGCTTCTCGGGAGACATCGAGGGCTACGCCGAAGGCGAGCTGTACTTCCCCGGCTCCCCCATCTTCACCGTTCGGGGCAGCTTCGCCGAAGCCGTCCTGCTCGAAACGCTGGTGCTGTCGGTGCTGAACCACGACACCGCCATCGCTTCGGCCGCCGCCCGCATGGTCTGTGCCGCCGGCGAGCGACCGTGTATCGAGATGGGCTCGCGGCGGACCCACGAGGAGGCTGCGGTCGCGGCGGCCAGGGCTGCCTACCTAGCCGGCTTCGCCGCCACGTCCAACCTCACGACCGGCCAGCGCTACGGCGTGCCCACCACCGGAACGAGCGCGCACGCGTTCACATTGCTGCACGACGACGAAGAGGTCGCCTTCACCGCGCAGGTCGCCGCACTCGGCCCGCACACCACCCTGCTGGTGGACACCTACGACGTCCTGGACGGCATCCGGGCGGCGGTACGAGTGGCCGGCCCCGAGCTCGGCGCCATCCGGCTGGACTCCGGCGACCTGGGCTTGTTCACCGTCCAGGCACGGGAACTTCTCGACTCGCTCGGGGCGAGGGCTACTCGGATCGTGGTGACCAGCGATCTGGACGAGTACGCCATCGCCGCTCTGGCCGTGGCACCGGTTGACGGGTACGGCGTGGGCACCTCGCTGGTGATCGGCTCCGGTGCGCCGACGGCGGGTCTGGTCTACAAGCTGGTCGAGGTGGATGGTCACCCGGTTGCCAAGTGGTCGACCGGCAAGCCATCCCGGGGGGGACGAAAGTACGCCGTACGGCGGCACAACCGAAAAGGCGTGATGACGGGCGAAGTCGTCGCCACGGGCGGGCCGGCTGAGGCCCTCGAGGGCGACCGCGGGCTGCAGGTGACGCTGGTGGTTGCCGGCCGACGGGCGGACTCGGGCAGCCTGCCGCTTGCCCAACTAGAACGTGCCCGAGCCCACCATCGCGACGTGATGGCCACGCTGCCTGCCGACGGGCGCAAGCTCTCCCGCGGCGAACCAGCCATTGACACCGACTTCGTCGAGATCCGGCCGTGAGCCCGTCGACCGCGTCCACCAGCAACCGATGGTCGATCTCCAGCCGCGCATCGGCGTACACGTCGCGGAACAACCGCGCATCCGCCCGACCCCGCAGTTGGTCAGGCGTACTCAGACCCGCGCGTACAGCATCGGAGCCGCGGAACACCTGCCCGCGTAACCGCGATGGGGTCAGATGAATTGCGGACACGCCACAGCTTGGCCCGGCCGCGCGCATGACTGCTGGCGCTGTCCACAGATGCTGGAGCCGGACGAGATGTGAGGGATCGGGGCGTGCGGGCGATCGGATAGCCCGAAAAGGCACATCTCGCCTTGACGGAGTACGGCGCTCAGGTCGGGGGCTCGTCGAGGGATTCCACCTCGGCGCGGCTGATGCCGAGTACGAACAGGAT
>JACCQS010000404.1 GCA_013814015.1 Geodermatophilaceae bacterium
CCCAGGAGCCGCGACGCTGGGCCAGGTGATCTCCGGTGCCCGAGCGTTCCCCCCGGGGCATTGAGATGAGCCCAGTCGCTGGAGAAATTTGCCAACTCGTCGACGTACGCGGCCCGTGCACCGTCGTCGGTACGGCACCGGGGTACGGCGGCGCACACCCGCGCCTGTTCGGCCTCGTAGCCGTCGATGATGCCGGTCAGCGTCTCGAAGTTGGCTTCGACCAGTTGCCCGGCCGGATCGAAGAAGTCGCATATGCCCGTGCCGCTGAGTTGCGCCTTGACCGTGGGGTCCTCGACGACCAACTGCTCGATGTAGGCCGGATCGGACCGTCCCATTTGCCCGACCAACAGGATCCGTGAGTCCGGCGAAGCCGCCGTGATCAGATCGAGAGTTGCGTCGGCGGCGGCACCGAACTCCTCGACGTGTTCGGCGTCTGTGCCGTCGCAGCGGATGTCATTGTCGATCGTCTGGATGATGACTAGTTCTGGCGTGGGGACCGTGTGCAGCGCGGCTTCCGCCTGTGTCACGAGCGCCGCTGCGTCGGCGCCACCCTGCGCTTGGTTGGCGACCCGATCCCTGGTCTCTGGCCGAAGCGCGACAAGACGTTGGTAAGTGCTGTCGACCTCGGGGGCAGTGCCCGTCGCCCACGAGTTCTCGGGCACGTCCTCACCCGGTCGATCCGGATCGGAATTCTCACCTGTCAGGGCGGAATGCCCGAGGGCCACCACGCCAAGCGGGCCGGACTCCTCGGATGCTGCTGTGGACGGCTGCGAGTCGGTCGAGCCGGCGTCGTCACCGCTGCCTGCGCATCCGACGGCAACGACGGTCACGATGGCAATCGTCCCCCAGCTACGCCACAAGCTCGTGCTGCCCATGCCAATTCGCCTCTCACCGAAGCGCCATGATCGATCAGATGTCGATGCGATAGGACTCGGACTGGGATCGCCGCCGTGGTGGTACCACCTCCGCGGGGGCGGTGGCCGCACAATCAGCTAGCCGTGGGACACCTGAGGCCCAGGAACATACGCGGAATTCAGGTTGGAGGATCGTCCTCGCAGCGGGCTCGACGATCGAGTTCGCGAAGGAAGTCACGGCGATCATCGGAGCCCCCGGCTTGCCGCAAGGGTTATGTGGTTCGCGGCTGGGCGGCCGCTCGGCCACGCGAGTCGACGAAAAAGTGCAAGGCTTCCTTGCCGAAGGATATTGCGCTGCAGCGGGATAGTGGTATCATTCGAACATACGTTCGAGGCGTGAAGGTGCCGGATGGTCAGCGGTGCGGAGGTGCCCGCGGTGCTCAACGATGATGGTCTGGACGGTCCGCCTGGGACGGAGGCTGAGTCCGGCCTGTCGGTTGCGGAGTCGCTGGACTGGAATCCTAGTTTCGTCGCCGAGTGGGAGGCGATGTCCAAGGCCGAATACGCAGCCTCTCTCCGGGACATTCCGGATGAGGTGCTGGATGCGGCTCCGGCTGATCTGCCCGAGGATGTGCGGCTGGCGCTGGCCGAGGCCGATGCTGCGCGGTTACCCGATGCGTTGTCCGATCCGGGTGGGCCGGTGCTAGCCGGGACGCTTGCCCAGACGCTGGCCGAGATGCCGGATGCTCTCACTGGCACCGAGGTCGGCGCCGATGCCAACGCCGAGGTCGGTGTGGGGATCGCCCTGGCTGATGGGTCATTGATCGATGCGATCACCGGTTTCGGGCGACAGTCATCCTGGGCCGCGGCTGGCCAGTTCCGGGCGGTCGCCGAACTTGCCCGGCGCCGGGTCGCCGTCGGCGGGCAGGAGGAGTTGGCCTTCGTTGCCGACGAGATCGCGTTGGCGTTGACGTGTTCGCGGTATGCGGCCTGGTCGCAGCTGCACACCGCCCTGGATCTGGTCGACCGGCTCCCGGCCACCCTGACCGCACTGCAGACCGGGCGGATCTGCCCGGCCCGCGTGCGGGTGATCGCCGAGGGCACCCGGGCGCTGTCCGATGAGGACGCAGCCCTGGTCCAGGACGAGGTACTGGCCGCGGCGGAAGTGCTGACGCCCAGCAAGCTGCGCCCCCGGGTCGCCCTTGCCGCTGCGGCGGTCGACCCCCGCGAGGAAGACGAACAACACGAGGACGCGTGTGCGGCCCGGACAGTGCGCAAGTACCCGCGCGAGCATGGGATGACCGGGATCTGGGCGCTGCTCCCCGCCGACCATGCTGCCGCAGTGTGGGCCGCGATCAACACCCACGCCGAAACCACCCGCCAGACCGGCGATGAGCGGACTGCCGAGCAGCGCCGCGCCGATTCCCTGACTGACCTGGCCACCGCCTACCTCGACGGGACCTGCCCCGCCGACCAACCCGGCGCCGGCACCGATGCGGGCACCACGCGGCCGCCTGCCACCGACCCCAGCCAGTCCCATCTCATCGCCACCGCGGGCGCGGCCAGCGCGGCCGAGGCCCCCGAGGACAGATGCTCCGACCAACCCGCGGGCCGGCGGGGATGCGTCCTGCCCGGTGGGCATCAGGCGCCGAGGGTGCCGGCCTGGTGCCGGGTTCAGGTCAAGGTGTCCGCGGACTGGCTGCTCGGCCGAAGCACCGAAGCCCCGACCCTCGCCGGGCACGGGCCGCTACCGGCCGAGGTCGCGTTGCGGCTGATCGCCGACGCCGGCTGGCAGCGGATCGTCTACGACCCGCTCACCGGGGTCCTGCTGGATGTCGGCAGCACGGTGCACGACCCGCCCGCTGCGTTGCGGGAGCATGTCCTGGTCCGCGACGGCGGCTGCACCCAGCCGATCTGCGGAAATCCCCGGGTCGACCTGGACCACAACGTGCCGTTCCCGCACGGACCGACCAGCGCCGACAACCTCCGCTCCCGCTGCCGACACCATCACCGACTAAAACAACACCCCAACTGGCAAGCCAGCGTCCGCTCGGACGGGTGGATCGAGTGGATCACCCCGACCGGGCACGCCTACCCCGAACACCCGCCCGACATCCGACCCGGACCCACCGCACGACCACGCGCCGAGCGACCCGACGAAACCAGCGACCCACCACCGTTCTGACTCCCTAGTTGATCTTCGTCGACCAGGCCCGTAACCCACGAGAGGATGGCAGCGTGTTGCCTCTGTTGCGATTTGCGCAAGCCGACCTGGCGCGCGAGCGCCCTTCCGGTGCTGACGAGGATGTGCACTTTCTCGAGGAACTGGTCGCACTCGTCCTGGAGGAATTACGACTGTCGGTGATGCGGTATTGGATCCCTCCGCCGGCTATGGGACGACGCTGGTCGTTGCCGAGCGGATGGGCCGGCGTGCTGTAGGTATAGAGCTGTGGAAGGAAAGGCTCGATGTCGTGCGACGCCGTCTGAGCGGAAAATGCCGAGGTCGTGGAGGGTGACGCCCGGGCGGTATCACGTCTGGTCGCCGGTCCGCTGGCCCTGTGCCTGACCTCGCCCCCATACATGAACGCCGTGAAACACCCAGAGAATCCGCTCACGGCGTACCAGACCCTGGACGGTGATTACGCCACCTTCTGAGCGGAGTCACGGATGTCTTCCGTCAGGTGATTGGCCTGCTCCGCCCGGGAGCACACGTGGTGATTAATGCCGCCATTATCGTCACCTAGCACCTGACCGAGTCGAGGTGGCATGCAACAGCAGTGGGGAGCAACCGTAGGGTGCCCACCGACCTGGGCCGCTGGTTCGGACGTTACTGAGAGAGCCGGTGACCGATGAGGCCTTAGACGCCTCCGCCGTCCTGGCCCACTACGAGCGACACAACCGTTTGGTTACGCCCGTGATCCGCCGGGTTCTGAGCTGGCTGGTCGGCTGGCGCTACGACGGCAGCGACGCCCGACAACGACTTGCACGGGAGCTTCCGGTCGTAGCTTTTCGACCCGAAGTCGCTGTCTGAATCGCCACCGGTTCAGGCCGGTGGGTCTTCTTCACGCCGGGCGCGACGATCGAGTTCGCGCAGGAACTCAGGGTTGTCGTCGGGTGCGAGTGGCTCACCACGAGGTGGCTTGCGGGCCGGCGGTTTGCTGGGCCGTGTCGGGCCGCCCGTACGCCGGCCGGCTACCGAACCTGCCGTCCCGCTCAGCCGCCACAGGGCGAACAGAAGCGCGCCGATCAAGAGCATTCCAATGAGGACGTACACCCTGCTCACCCCCTGAGAGAGACCCACGATACCCGCGGGGTGAGGATATTGCTGGGGCCGCCCGCCCCCGGGCTGACCCGTGCTGGCCGGCGGACAAGGACCAGGAGGCGCGATCGTGGACGACGTCGATCGGCAGATCGTCTCGTTGCTACGCAGCAACGGACGTGCCTCCTACGCCGAACTTGCCCGAACGGTGGGGCTCTCGGCGCCCTCGGTGCACGAGCGGGTGTCCAAGCTCGAGGCCGGCGGTGTGATCCTCGGCTATTCCGCCTCAGTCGATCGAGCGGCCGTCGGGCAAGCGGTGACCGCACTGGTCGGAGTCTTCGAATCCGACGTGGAAGCCGACGAGGACCTGGTCGCCGCGCTGCGCCGGATGCCCGAGATCACCGACTGCTTCTATGTGGCCGGTGAGGAGGCCTTCTTACTCCGGGTACGAGTCGAGGACATCGCAGCTCTGGAGCGGGTCGTCTCCGCGATAAGCCGGCTCCGCGGTGTGTCCCGGACCCGTACAACGGTGGTCCTGTCCAGCAGGTGGGAGGACCGAAATGCTTAGGGCAGTGCTGATCTACACCGCGGGCCGGATTGCCATCTTCGCCGTGCTACTGGCCCTGCTTTGGGCGGTCGACCTCGGCAGCTTCCCGGGAATCCTGTTCGCGCTGCTGCTCTCGATGCCCGCGTCCTACTTCCTGCTCGGCAAGCAGCGGGCCGACGTCGCCGCGGCGATCATCGACCGCCGGGAGACCCGAGCCAGACTGCGCGCCCGGCTCCGCGGCGGCTCAGAGAGCACGTCAGACGGTGCGTCAGATGGCACCTGTGGTGGCAGGTCAGATGGCACGTCAGATGGCAAGGCCGATCGCGAGCAGGGCGCCGAGCAGTAGCTGGGTCAACCCGGTATCGCGCAATGCCGGCAACAAGGCCGGACCCCGAGCCCGGCCCAGCACCGCGCCCACTGGCGGCAGAGCGAGGATCGCCGCGGCCAGGGCCAACGCGGCAAAGGGTCGGTAGGACAAGGCCAGCCCCCCGACGACCACAAAACTGAGCACGATCAGGCCGGCGAACAGCCAGCGGGTACGGCGCTGTCCGAGGACCACAGCCAGCGTCCGCTTTCCCGAGATTGCGTCACCCTCGATGTCGCGCAGATTGTTGACCACCAGCAGCGCGCAGGCGAGCAGCCCGAGCGGAACGGAGGCCACGATCGCCTGCGGGAGGATCCGCTCGGCCTGGACATAGGTTGTCCCGACGACCGCGACGATTCCGAAGAACACGAACACCGAGACCTCGCCCAGCGCACGGTAGCCGTACGGCTTGGCCCCACCGGTGTAGAACCACGCTGCGGCAATCGCGGCCGCCCCGACCGCCAGCAACCACCAGGTGGTCAGCGCCGCGAGGACGAGTCCGGCGGCACCGGCGACGGCGAAGCAGGCCAGGGCGGCGCTACGTACCGCCGGTGCGGTCGCCATTCCGGCGGCCACGAGCCGGGTCGGCCCGACCCGGTCGGCGTCGGTGCCGCGGACGCCGTCGCTGTAGTCGTTGGCGTAGTTCACGCCGACTTGCAGGGCCAGCGACACCAGCAGCGCGAGCAAAGCCCGGCCGGCGTCGAAGGCGTCGACACCGGCGGCGGCACCGGTGCCCACGAGGACCGGCGCAACGGCGGCCGGCAGGGTTCGGGGCCGCGCGCCGGCGACCCAGTCGGAAAGGCCGGTCACTGGCCACGGCCCTGGGTCGATGTGGTGAGCAGCAGTGTCGCGGCCACTCGATCCAACTTGCCGGAATGCAGCCGCGGCAGTGCCGGCACCGTGATGACCTCACGCGGAGCGGCGGCTGTACCGAGGCGTGCGGCGACGTACGCGCGGAGCGCGTCGAGTTCGATGCTTGCTCCGTCGACCGGTACGACAACGGCGATGACGGTCTGACCCCATTCGGGATCCGGGCGGCCGAGGACCGCGGCGTCGGCGATGTCGGCCCTTTCGCGCAGGGCCTGCTCCACGGCGCCGGCCACCACCTTGACTCCACCGCTGATGATGACGTCGTCGGTCCTTCCGGTCACGGACACCACTCCGTTGTCATCCACCTGGCCGGCATCTCGGGTGAGGAACCAACCGTCCACAAAGGACTCTTGCGTGTCGTGGGGTGCTGCGTGGTAGCCGACGGCGATGACGTCACCTCCGATCCGGAGTTCGCCCAGCGGTGCGTCGACGTACACACCGGCGAGTGGGATGCCGTCGTAGACACAGCCTCCGGAGGTCTCGGTCATGCCGTACGTGGAGACGATTCGTGCCCCCGCCACGGTTGCCGCGGCGCGTAGCTCGGGGTCGAGCGGGGCGCCACCGATGAGCACGGCATCGAAACCGGCCAATGCATCCAGGGCTGCGCCGCCGGCGTCCACGATCCGTCGCAGTTGGGTGGGCACCAGCGAGGTGTAGTGCGGCACCCCCACGGGCAGATCTCGAGCAGCCCGGGCGAAGGCGTCGGCGTGAAAGCTCGCGGCGGGATCCAGGCAGACCGGGTGGAGGCCGGCCATCAGGCTACGGACGAGTACCTGCAGGCCGCCGACGGAGGACAGCGGAAGCGCGAGCAACCATGCACCTGGGCCGGACAGTCGGCGCAGCGTTGCATGTGCGCTGGCCAGCAGGGCGGCGGCGGTGAGCAGCACAGCCCGGGGAGCACCGGTTGAGCCTGAGGTGGCCACCAGCGCGGCCACGTCGGGGGGCACCGGCTCGCCGAGATGCAGGGCGCTGTGCCAGTCGTGACCCGGTGGCGATGGCGCGTGCGGAACGACACACAGCGTGGCCGAGCCGGCCAGTGCACCGGGAAGCGCATCCGAGATGGCGGCCACCGCATGCGCTGGCACAACCGTCAGGGGGCGGGCCATCGGCGACTAATCTAGCTTCCGTGCCCGAGGCTGTGTGGACATCGCCCGCCGGCCTGATGGAGACAGCGGTGTACTCGATACCGATGCGATCCCGGTTCCGCGGGATCACCGTTCGGGAGGGCGTGTTGATCCGCGGACGCTCGGGGTGGGGCGAGTTCTCCCCGTTCTGGGACTACCAGGTTTCCGAGGCTCGACGTTGGTGGCCGGCGGCCGTCGAGGCAGCGACCGGGAAATGGCCAGACCCGGTCAGGGGCCGGATCCCGGTGAACTGCACGGTGCCTGCGGTGAAACCTGCGCCCGCGCAGGTGATCGTGGGTCGATCCGGATGTCGGACGGCCAAGGTCAAGGTCGCCGAGCCCGGCCAGTTCCTGGCCGATGACGTCGAAAGGGTCGCCGCGGTCAGGGACGTGCTCGGAGCTTCGGGCGCTTTACGGATCGATGCCAATGGTGCCTGGTCGGTCGAGGATGCGGTCCACGCCATCGGTGCCCTGGGGCGCGCAGCAGGCGGATTGGAGTACGTCGAGCAGCCATGTGCGTCCCTGGCCGAACTGTCCGCAGTCAGGCGCCGCGTCACGACGCCCATCGCCGCGGACGAGTCGATTCGCCGCGCCGAGGATCCGCTACGGGTGGTGCTCGCCGAAGCAGCCGACATCGCGGTGCTGAAGGTTGCGCCGCTCGGCGGGGTACGGCGGGCGCTCGCCGTCGCCGAGGCGTGCGGCTTGCCCGTGGTGGTCTCCTCGGCGCTGGAGACGTCGGTCGGGCTGGCCGCCGGTGTCGCTTTCGCGGCTGCGCTGCCGGATTTGCCCTACGCGTGCGGGCTGGCCACGATGGCCCTGTTGGACGGGGATGTGACCTCCGAGCCGCTGCTGCCGGTCGACGGGTTCCTGCCGGTTCGGACTGTCCTTCCAGATCTGCGCGAGGCAGCGGCTGCCGACGAGCAGACGAGCCGGCGTTGGTACGAGAGGTTGGCCGAAGTCGCTGATCTTGCCCTCGGACCGGATCGGTCGGCGTGAATCCGGCGACGGCTTTCGCCGAAGTGGTCGTGGACGAACTGATTCGCGGTGGTGTCGAGCACGCCGTGCTCGCACCTGGATCTCGTTCCGCGCCAATGGCTCTGGCCTTCGCGGCGGCTGAGCGTGGGCGGCGTTTGCGACTGCACGTACGTACCGATGAGCGTAGTGCCGGCTTTCTTGCGTTGGGCCTGGCCAAGGGGTCGGGCAAGCCCGTACCCGTCCTGACCACATCGGGTACAGCCGCCGCGCACCTGCACGCCGCCGTACTGGAGGCCTCGTACTCGGGCATACCGCTGCTGGCCCTGACCGCGGATCGACCGCCGGAGATGCGGGGGACCGGTGCGAACCAGACGATCGACCAGATCGGGCTGTACGGCGCTGCGGTGCGGTTCTTCACCGACGTCGCCGTCCCGGAGAGGCGAACGGGAAGCAACGAGCAGTGGCGTTCGCTGGTCTGCCAGACATTGGCGCGGGCGCGTGGGGACGTCGACGGGCGGCCGGGTGCGGTGCATCTGAACCTTCCGCTTCGCGCTCCGTTGTTGCCGGGGATGCCCGAGCCCGGTCACTCGAGTGAGGCCGCGAAGCCTTGGCCGGAGCCGCTGGAGGGCCGAGAGCAGGGCCTGCCGTGGTCGGCAACCCAGCCCGCCGCCGGACACGCCGAGGATCCGGTCATCGATATGGACAGCGGCGGGGCGACGTGGCTCGTCCTGGGTGATACGACCGTCGACATCAGTGAGATCGCCGTGGCGACAGCCAGGCGGAACGGGTGGCCGATCTTCGCCGAGCCGACCGGAAATGCCGGTTCGTTCGCCGTTCCCGCCTACCTCGGTCTGCTTGAATCCG
>JACCQS010000411.1 GCA_013814015.1 Geodermatophilaceae bacterium
ATCCTCGGCGAGATCGGCCAAGGCTTCACCCTGGCGATGGAATGGATCAACGCCGGGCGGTTCATCCTGCCGGCCCGCGCCGTCGGCGCCTGCGAGCGGCTGCTCCAGTTCGCGTTGGACTACGCCAATTCACGATCGACCTTCGGACAGCCGCTGGCCCAACGCCAGGCCATCCAGTGGATGATCGCCGACTCCGCGGTGGAGATCGAGGCGATGAAGTGGCTGACCCTGCATGCGGCTTGGCAGCTGCAGCAGGGCCAGGACAACCGGCACACCTCGTCAATGGCCAAGCTGTACGCCGGCGTCAAGGCGAACGAGGTAGTGGACCGGGTCCTTCAGATCCACGGCGGGATGGGCTACACACGCGAACTGCCGATCGAGCGCTGGTACCGGGAGCTGCGGCTGCTGCGCATCTATGAGGGCACCGACGAGATCCAGCGCCAGTCGATCGCCCGTAACCTGCTCAAGGGCAACGTGAAACTGGCTTCGACCCCCAACTGAGCACCAGGCGGCCCGCGGTTCGATGGACCGCAGGTCCAGTTCGATCTTGACCACGTCGCCGAGCATCGCACTGAGAGGGCCGAAGTCCAGACGATCGTCAGCTCGCCCTCCAGGGTCCAGTCGGAACCCTCGCCGCGGATCTGCCCAGACCGGTAGGACATCGTCGTTCGGTTTTCTACATCGAGGAGCCGGTGTACGCGCGTACCCGATCCAGCACCTGCGCGCTGACCTTGCTCGGGTGCCCGGCGTCGAAGGGTGGCTGCGGGTCGTACTCGATGTAGACCTGTGCGGCCTGGGCCGCCACGTCGTCGACGAGCAACTCGACGAGCCGGATCGCCATGTCGATCCCCGCGGAGACCCCGGCCGCGGTGATGATCCGCTCGGGCAGATGCTCGACCACCCGCTGGGAGATCGGCACCGCACCGAGCTTGTCGAGATGGTCCAGCACGCTCCAGTGGGTGGTGGCGGTCAGTCCGTCGAGCAATCCGGCCGCGGCCAGGATCAGTGAGCCGCTGCACACCGAGGTCGTGAATCGGGTGCCGTCGTGCGCGCGCCGCAGCCAATCGAGGAGCAGGCCGCCGTCTAGGACCGCCCGGGTGCCGATGCCGCCGGGTACGACGATCACGTCCGGCGCGGGCACTTCGCCAAAGGTCGCGTCGACGGTGAGTCCCAGGCGGCCGCTCTCCGTACGGACCTCGCCGCGGACTTCGCCGACGAACACCACGTCGAGCGACGGAACCTGATGCAGGACCTCGTAGGGTCCGATCGCGTCGAGCGCGGTCAACCGGGGAAACAGCGGGATGGCGACCTGCATGGTCATGTCCTTTCGTTGGGTACGGCGGGAAAACCTTCGGGTACGGCGGAGAAGCGGCGCCGGTAGTGATCGGGGGCAACCCCCAGCCGACGCAGGAATGCGCGGCGCATGGTCTCGGCCGAGCCGAACCCGGCTCGCGCTGCAGCGACCGTGACGAGCACGGGTTCGGACTCGAGCAGGCGCCTGGCGGTGTCGACCCGCACCTGCTCGACGTAGTCGCCGGGTGGGCAGCCGAGCAGACGGAGAAACTCGCGGCTCAGGTGCCGTTCGCTCATCCCGACCCGTGCGGCAAGCGAAGGTATGCGCAGGTCAGCGGCCGGTTCGGCGTGGATCAGGTCCTGCGCCGCTCGTACGGAGGGCCGGGCGGCCGGCGGGGACCAGACCGGGCCGGCGAACTGACTCTGCCCACCCGGTCTGCGCAGGAACACCACGAGCTCGCGGGCGATCCGCTGGGCGAGATCCACACCATGGTCAGCCTCGACAAGGGCCAGGGCGAGATCGATCCCAGCGGTCACACCGGCCGATGTCCAGATCCGGCCCTGGCGCAGGTAGATCAGGTCACTGCGTACGTCGACGGCCGGGTAGTCGCGGGCCAACGCTCGGGCGTAGCGCCAGTGCGTGGTGGCGGACAGTCCGCCGAGAAGCCCCGCTTCGGCCAGCAGGAACGCGCCGGTGCACACCGACACAACTCGACTGGACCGTGTTGCTGCTTCGCGCAACCAGCTGACGAAGGCATCGTCGCGGCTCAGCGTCCTGGCGCTGGGGCCGCCGGGGACCAGCAGCGTGCCGATATAACCGGCGTCGGGCAGCCCGTTGTCGGCTACCAACTGCAATCCACTCTCGGCCATGACCGGTCCAGGAGTAGCCGCCACCAGCGAAACGCCGTAGCCGGTGCGCGAGCGCGAGTCGGCGTCGAGACCCTCCAGCAGTGTGGTAGCGCCGCTGAGCACTTCGTACGGGCCGGTCACATCGAGCGACTGGAACCCGGCAAAGATCGGGATGACGACGTGGTGAACTGGCACGCCCCCGAGCGTGCTGGTGCCCGGGGCTGGCGTCAACGACAGGTACCCCACCTATTCTGCCAAGTTCCGCTTCCTCGCCGTCCGCACTGCCGGGCGGCCCGCCGCCGGAGTACCGGTCGCCGCAAGCCGTAGGGTCAAAGGGCAACCTCGAGGGCGATCCGAGGCGTCAAGTAACCATTTGCCCCGCAACGGCGTCTTACTGGGGTGCCACCTTCGACCAGCCAGGGCGGTCGAATGCCACCATGGTGCCTGCGTAGGCGGACAGAGACAGGTCGGGATCGGGAGGAGGATGCGTCGTGGGTAGCGATACCGCTCCCCTGCCCTTCGGTGGCCTGCCTTCGCGTCGACCTCCGCCCGGCCCTGGCCGCCCTCAGGCAAATCCGAGTCGAGCATCCCCAGGGACCGGGCGAGTTCCGATCACGAGTCCGGAGTCGTCGGGCCGCACCCCACCGCGGAGCCGGGTGTCGTCTGGGGGCCGTCCGACGGCGCCGGGGGCTGCGCGAACACAGTTACCGGCCCGACTCGACCCCCGTGCCGGTAGATCAACCGCGCGACATCGCCGGCGCCAGCCAGCGGGCATCGGTCGAGTCCTGACGTTGAGTGTGCTCGGCGCGTTGATCCCGGGACTGGCATATCTCCTCGCTGGCCGGCGCGCCCTCGGGTTGTTCACCGTCACCGTGTTCCTGAGTGTGCTCGGGGGGGCGGTCTGGCTCATTCGAGGTGACGAGCGCAGATTGCTCCGCCTGCTCGTCGACGGGAATGCTCTGGTCGTACTAGGCATCGGCGTCGTGGTCCTTGGTGTCGGCTGGATCACGGTGATACTCACCGGACATCTGCTGCTCCGACCACGCGGCCTGCGGACCGGGCAGCGGTTGGTCGGTGCTGTGCTGATGGCGGTGCTGAGCCTTGGTATTGCGCTACCGGCCGCGGCTGCTGCCAATGCGGCCTTTCTGGCCCGCGACACCCTCGCCGAGATCTTCGCCGACGACGGGCAGAGCGCGACCGTCCCGGACGGCCAAGATCCGGGCAACCCGTTCGGCGACAAGGAGCGGGTCAACGTTCTACTGCTCGGCGGCGACGGCTTGCCCACGAGAGAGGGAATCCGGACAGACACCGTCATCGTCGCCAGCACCGACACCGCCAGCGGGGCGACGACCCTGCTCAGCCTGCCCCGCAACCTCGAACAGCTTCCATTCCCGAAGGGGCCACTTCGCGATGCCTACCCAGACGGCTTCGAGGGCAGTTCCGAATCAGACGGGCTACTCAACGCCGTCTATGAGAACGTGCCGATCGAGCATCCCGGCATCCTCGGCCCGACCGACAATCTGGGGGCGGATGTCCTCAAGCTCGGCGTCGGTGAAGCGCTGGGTATCACGATCGACTATTACCTGCTGATCAATCTGGACGGCTTCCGGACCCTGGTCGACATCCTCGGTGGGATCACGGTCAACGTGAACGAGTGGGTACCCGTCGGCGGCGACGACAGCGCGGGGATCCGGCCAGACGACTATCTGACCCCCGGACCGTCACAACTGCTCCAAGGCAGCGATGCGGTCTGGTACGCGCGGGGCAGGTACGGCCTATCGGACTACTCCCGGATGGCCCGGCAGCGATGTGCGATGGATGCCATCATCGGCGCCGCCGATCCGTTCACCCTGCTCAGTCGATACCAGGACATCGCGGCGACCGCACCCGACCTCGTTCTCACCGACATCCCGCGTTCGGTGCTGCCCGCTTTCGTGGACCTCGGGGTTCTGGTCAAGGACGCCGAGGTCCGTTCGTTGGTCTTCGACAACACGGTCATCACCCCGGCTTATCCGGACTACGACCTGATCCGTGACTTCGTCAGGACGGCGTTGGCCGATCCGGTCGCCAACGGCGAACCGGCGCCTCCAACCACTCCTGAACCGTCTCCCACCACGACAACGGAGCCGGTAGATCCCGAAACCGAGCCGCCGGCTGTAACTCCGGAAGCCGAGGACGTCACCTCGTTGTGCGCCTACGACCGCGTGGCCGCCCAAGAGGCGCTGGACCAGGGCGAGCCGCCGACCCGTCGGCGCTGACCGTTTGGCAGGGTTGTCGCCATGGCCCTGCACGTGAAACCCGGCACGGACTGGTCCGCCGTACTGTCCCGGGCCTCGAAGCGGGCACCGCAGGCGTTCGGGTCCGATGTACTGCACAACCTGATCGGCGGAACCTGGCGCGCGATCGGCACCCCAGAAATGCTGACCAGTCCGGTGGACGGCAGCGAGTTAATCGGGCTGCCCACACTCAATCCTGAGCAGGCCAGCGAGGCGGTCGGGTACGCCGCCGACGCGCACGCGGAGTGGGGTGCTGTCCCGCTGGCCGAGCGCAAGGCCAGGGTCAGCGCGGCGGTGGAGGCGATGACCGACGCGCGCGAGGATCTGGCGCTGCTGCTGTGCTGGGAGATCGGCAAACCCTGGCGGCTGGCCTGCGCCGATGTCGACCGGGCGCTGGACGGAGTGCGCTGGTACGTCGAGGAGATCGACTCGATGCTGGCCGGCCGTACGCCACTGCCCGGACCGGTGAGCAACATCGCCAGCTGGAACTACCCGATGTCGGTGCTCGTGCACTCCGAACTCGTCCAGCTGCTGGCCGGTAACGCGGTGATCGCCAAGACGCCGTCGCAGGGAGGTGCTGCCTGCCTCACCCTGGCACACGCCCTGATGGTTGCTGAAGGATTGCCCGCTGAGCTGGTATCCGGTGGGGGACAGGAGCTATCGGCGGTACTCGTACGTTCCCCCGAGATCGGCGCGCTGGCCTTTGTCGGTGGGCGGTCCAACGGCGGCAAGGTCGCCGCCGGGCTGCTGGACACCGGCAAGCGGCACATGCTCGAGCAGGAGGGCCTGAACGCCTGGGGAATCTGGGACTTCTCCGACTGGGACGGGCTCGCGGGACACCTGAAGAAGGGCTTCGAGTACGGCAAGCAGCGGTGTACGGCCTACCCGCGCTTCGTCGTACAACGTGATCTGGTCGACGAGTTTCTGGCGACGTACCTGCCGGTGGTCGCGGCCATCCGCCTGGGCCATCCACTGGCCGTCGAGGACGACGGCGACGAACTGCCCGAACTCGACTTCGGCCCGCTGATCAGTACCGGGAAGGCGGCTGAGCTCGCTGCCCGGGTGGACGATGCGCTGATGCGCGGCGCCGTACCGCTCTATCGGGGACGGCTGTCCGACGGCCGGTTCCTCGACGGCCAGGACACGTCGGCATACGCCGCGCCGGTGACCCTGCTCGCGCCGTCCGGGGCATCACGGCTGATGCACGAGGAGCCGTTCGGGCCGGTGGACACGATCATCGTGGTGGACACCGAGGCCGAGCTGCTCGCGCAGATGAACGCCTCCAACGGCGCCCTGGTCGCCTCGATCGCCTGTGACGACACCGAGCACGCGACCCGGCTGGCCACCGAGGTGCAGGCCTTCAAGGTGGGCATCAACAAGCCGCGTTCACGGGGGGACCGGGCCGAGACCTTCGGCGGGCGCGGCTCATCGTGGCGAGGCTGCTTCGTCGGCGGCGAGCTGTTGGTGCAGGCCGTGACCCAGGGACTGGAGAACGAGCTGCTGTACGGCAACTTCCCCGACCACAACCGCTACCCGGCCAACATCTAGCCCCTCGACTCCTCGGGACGTTATGCGCATAAGGTCCGGGAAGGCGGGCGCTCGGTCAGGTCGGCGCGGGCTCGTCAGGTGGCTC
>JACCQS010000416.1 GCA_013814015.1 Geodermatophilaceae bacterium
TTCGACCACCCCCGGGTGCCGGAGGGCAGCCCGCTCCGGCGGCACGTGCGCTACGTGGCGAGCCGCTCCTAGAACGGACAGCCCGACACCGCGGCGACTCGGCCTGGTCCGAGAGCGGCGAGCACGACCTCCTCGATCGAAGGCTGCCCGGTGTCCCGCTTGACGATCCGCTAATGCAGCACGCACTGGTCGCGGAGCTCCCGGTGGCGTGATGGACGAGGAGACAGACCCTCGAGCGCGTCCGGGCGGTGATGGCCGCGATCCCACCGGGCTCGGTGCTCGCCTACGGCGACGTCGCCGCGCGCGCCGGGTTGCCGGGCCGGGCCCGGCTGGTCGGCCGGATCCTCGCCGAAGACGGCCACGACCTGCCGTGGCACCGGGTGCTGCACGCCGCACAAGAGCACGAGCAGCTCGCGAGGCTGCGCGCCGAGGGGGAGCTCGCCGACGGCGGACGGGTCTCAATGCGCCGCTACCGCCGGGCCTGACGCGTGTGCGGCGCATTCGTGTCGCTGGGCCTCTTCCTATTATCCGTATACGATAAAGACTTCCGAACCAATGGCGCGCATATCGAAATGCCGTGGGTTCACGCAGTAAGCTACTCAAACGCCAAAAAAATTTAAATCACCGCTCAGCGTTCTTTAACCAATCGATAACCGGAATGCGGTTGGAGCGGCCCCCATGTTTCTTCACATACTCCGCAGAGAACTGCCGCTCCTTGGCTCTGCGCGTCAACGTTTCTTTGACGCTGAATCTGCGGATCGATTCCGGCCCAGTGAACAGAACGTGGTAAATCCGATCCCGAAACTGAAAAGCCGCAGGTCCACCCGGCCATAGCCAGAAGAACAGATCGAGATCTTCGCTTCTGAGATCTTTCAGCGACTGACAATCGTTGATAACAATCACGTATCCAGCTTCATTATCGATAAATTCAAGATCGGTTGCCCAGTCCCGCACTGCCTCGGCATTCCTCGTTGGCTCAGGAAACTGAAGATACTCTCCCACGAGATCGAACAGGTCATAGATCGAACGGGTACCCGCGACGCTGAAGCATGTGAAGAAAGCCCCCGCGTCGGCGGCTTCCTGCTGTAGTCTCCTCACTCGCGCCACATCGTAGTTCACGTGCAGTGCTGTGTGCTCGTTCGCGAGTTCGGCCAGCAGAGTCTCAATACTCATGGATAGACCTTAACGAAAGTTGTATGGTGATCGGGACTGTAATATGGGGGCCGTCCAACCAGAATTCGCTCGCCAGCTACGGGGGGTCCCCTTAGCAGCGGAGCGGATCTGGTCCCTGAGTGCGGAGCTGTTCGAAGCCGATCAGGTGCTGGTGCTTCTGGGTTCGCCGGCGTCCCGGTGGTCAGGATCCATGCACAGGCCTGTCGGCGGCCACGGGAGGCTGCCCGGAGACGGCCATGTAGTTGCCCGCTAGCGGTCATGGGAATTGCCCGCTGACGGTCTTGGGATCTGCCCGACACGACGTCGTTTGCCTCGCTGCTTGCGGTGGTTGAGGCCCCTCTTTGGGTGTGCGCTGGCGGTGCTGAAGCGCCCGTCGACCCGAAGAGGGACAACTTGAAGTCTGCCGAGGAGATCATGGAAATGTTGGAAGCATTCGATCTGACTGGGTCGTTGCGTGATGCCGGCGAGCTGGCTGGCTGTTCGCATCACACGGTCGGGAGGTATGTCGCTGCCCGTGATGCGGGTGGAGTGTGTGATCGTGCGGTTTCGCGGCCGAAGTTGATTGATGAGTTTCTGCCGAAACTCGAGGAGTGGATGGAGCGGTCGGCGGGTAAGATCCGCGCCGACAAGGTGCACGAAAGGCTTGTGGTACTGGGCTATTCGGGTTCGGAGCGCACGACGCGGCGCGCGGTCGCGCAGGTGCGGGCGGCGTTCAAGTCCGGTCGGGTGCGGGTCCATCGGCCGTGGGTGACCGAGCCGGGGATGTGGTTGCAGTACGACTTCGGTGACGGGCCGGTGATCGACGGGGTCAAGGCGGTGTTGTTCTGCGCGTGGCTGGCCTGGTCACGGTTTCGGGTGGTGCTGGCGCTGCGGGACAAGACGATGCCCAGCGTGTTCGCCGCGTTGGATGTGACGCTGCGCCGCATCGGCGGTGCTCCGACGTATGTGCTGACCGATAACGAGAAGACGGTGACCGTGGAGCACGTTGCCGGGATCGCGGTTCGGAACCCGCAGATGCTCGCCTTCGCCCGGCATTACGGGGTGACCGTGCACACCTGCGAGCCGGCTGATCCTGCTTCCAAGGGTGGCAGTGAGAGCACGGTGAAGCTGGCCAAGGCCGACCTGGTTCCCAAGGACACCAACCTGTTGCCCGCCTACACCTCGTTCGCCGAACTGGAGGCGGCCTGCGCCGCGTTCTGCACCCAGGTCAACGCGCGGGTGCATCGGGTGACCCGCCGGGCGCCGCGCGACATGCTGGCCGAGGAGCAAGCTCGTCTGCACCGGCTGCCGGTTGCGGCGCATACGGTCGCCTTCGGGGTGACCCGCGCGGTGGCGGCGAAGACACCTATGGTGGCCTTCGAGGGTGGGCAGTACTCGGTTCCGCACACCTTGCTCGGTGCTCGGGTCTGGGTCCGCAGCCATGGTGTCGGCGACGGTGAGCAGGTGATCATCGTGCACGTCGGTGATGCCGAGCTGAGCCTGAGTTGAGCGTCGTGCGGGCGCACTTGAAGGGACGCAACCCGATTTGGGCGGATCATTCCGATCGGCGGGAAGGCTGGACTAGGCATGGCTGACTTCGAGTCCCGCGTGCGGGAGGCCGCTGGATCCGGCGAGCCGCTCGCTGAGTTGCGGCGCGTGCTTACCGAGGAGCTTGATCGCGGCACCGCGACGCGCGACCTGCTCGCACATCTCGAGCGCATGCGCCCCGACCTGGGCGAGGAGCAGGAGGACAGCGTCCTCGTCGGCATGGACTGGCTCAGCGGTTGGTGCAGCCCGGGCGAGCACCTCCCCGAGGGCTGAATCGACCCGGCGACCGTCGGCGTCGTCGAGACCTCGGGACCGTCGAACGGTACGACAGCTGGCTCGTCGATGGTCCGCATCTGGCCAGGAACAAACATTCGGACAACGCAGCGTCTCATTCATAGGCCTACCAACCGACTCGCTGGGCTCTTCTCGTACCGATCTTGGCGCTCTTCGCGGCCATCGCCACCACCTTCCGTTGCCCCCTGGGCGCACAGCGCACGAATACGACCGCGCGGATCCAGAGATAATCTGGCAGACCCTGCTGTCGAACTGCCTCGGGTCGCGGCGCAGGTCGCAAGCATCGTCGATGCCCCCCAACACCGGTGATGACCGATCAGCGAGGGCACGACACTCGCGGCAAAGACAATTGTACGAAATGTCAGCCCGGTTGTACGATTACTTTCATGGCGACGATCAACATCAGCGCAGCGCGGGAAAGCCTCCCCGACGTGGTCGAACTGGCCCGGACCGAGGCGGTCTTCCTCGAGCGTTACGGGCGACCGGCGGCCGTACTCGTGAGCCCCGAGCAGTACGACAAGCTGGTGGCGGCCTTGGAGGATGCCGAAGACGCGGCGGCCTTCGACGCGGCGATGAACGAGGAAGGCCCGAACATCCCTT
>JACCQS010000421.1 GCA_013814015.1 Geodermatophilaceae bacterium
CCTGCAGGAGCAGGATCGTCTCGTGGGACAGTCGCCGCCGGTCCCAGAAGGATGCTTGGCCGCGAGGAACCCGGCCGATCTGGGCACACCGGATCGAGAGCCCGCTGTGATGGAACTCCTCGCCGAGTCGTACGGCGTCGGCGCCATCGGTGTAGAAGGCCAGATCCACCACGGTTCCCTGCGGGCGCAGCGCCCGTAGGGCCACCGCGAGACTCTGCGCCCGGCCTCGGCACTGGAAGACCACGTCGGCTCCTCGGTCACCCGGCCCGTGCCGCCATCGTTGTTTGAGAGTTGTTGGCAGGTCATCGTTGTCGTCGACCGCGGTGATCCCCAGTCGCTCGGCGGCCGCACGGCGCTGTGGCGTGGGGTCGGCGACGACCACCTCCGCAGCGCCGTACTGGCGCGCGAAGAGTCCGGTCAGCAGTCCGATCAGGCCGCCTCCGGTGACCAACACCAGCCTGCCGCGTACGCCGTCGCCAAGACTTGCGCCTCCCGAGGTTTCGGGCGCGGCATGCAGGATGCCGTTGGCGCAGATCGGGCCGAGGTGTGCGACGTAGACACCGAGCAGCGGGTCCAGGTTGTCCGGCAGCGCCATCACATGCTCGGTCAACAGATCCGCGTGATGAACGGTCTTGTGCCCGTAGGCCATCGCGACCAGACCCCCGGTCGGCATAGCCTCGGTCCGTGAGTCGGTGACCCGGGCGACCTCCATGTAACCCAGTCGCCTCACCGGATATCCGGCCGATGGCCGCGAGCGGTCGAACAGGCCCAGTTCGGCGTCCCAGGTCGAGAACAGGTTCGGGTTCGTTCCGCGGAACCAGGTGAGCTCCGTTCCGGCCGACAGCCCGGTGTAGAGCGTCTCGGCGCGGAAGAGCCCCGCTTTCAGGGCAGGCTCGGGCTGCTCGTCGAGTCGGGCCTGCCCAGGAGCATCCACGACGAGCGTGGTGATCGTGCCGGTCATGGCCTGGCTCGATCGGATCCGACGTCCGCAGTCAGCGACACCGGCCGGCCGGTGGCCGCCGATTCGGCTATGGCCAGACCGAGCCGATGGGTACGCAGCGCCTCGGCGTACGGCGCCCGTACGTCGTCCCGGCGCCCGGACACTGCATCGACGAACGCGCGGTCCACGGCGACCTTGGCGTCGTTGCCGGGGGAGCGGGTGGTTGGCGAGCCGTCTCGGCCGATCGTCAGTTGGGTTTCGGTCAGTTCGAGGACGAGTCCGTCGGCGACGATCTCCAGGCCGGCCCTGTGCTTGTGTCGCAGCAGGCTTGAGGCGGTGAGCGTCCCCAGGGCGCCGCTGGCCATCTGCAGCGTGGCCACCGTGACGTCGTCGATGTCGCTGTCCGGGTGCTCCGCTCGCGGACCGCGACTGCCGAACGCGTGGACGGTCTCGACCTCACCGACGAGGACCCGGAGCAGGTCGAGTACGTGCGTGAGCTGTTCCACGACCTGGCCACCGGACCGGTTTCGCCGGACCCACCAGGGGACCGGCGGCACCTTGTCCAGCCAGGAACCGATGACCACCCGAGCCGAGTGCTCGGCCAGGATCTCGGCGGCCTCGGTCACCGTGTCGGAGTAGCGCCAGTGATAACCGGTGGCCGTGACCAACCCGGCCTTTTGTACGGCAGCCTCGATCTGCTCGGCGACCGCCAGCTCGATCGAGAGCGGCTTCTCCACGAAGAACGGGATGCCCCTGCTGGTGCAGGCCAACTCGGGGGCACCGTGGGCGAAGGGCGGGACGCAGATGTAGACCGCGTCCGGCTTCTCCGCATCCAGCATTCGCTCAGGGTCTGCATACGATCTGGCGCCGCAGGTCGCGGCCAGCGCCGCGGACCGGCCGACGTCCAGATCAGCAATGGCGACGAGGGCAACGTCCGGGAAGCCGCTCAGCGTCTGCGCATGTCGGGCGGCGACGCCTCCGGCACCGATCATGCCGATTCTCAGCGTCGACGGGGCCTTCACCCCGCTAGCCTTACGCAGTATGTCCAGTGACCCGCAGCCGGGGCCACCAAGCCGTGCTGATCCAGCAGAATCGGGAATCGAGGGTAGTCGCCGCTTGGTTGCAGTTGATCATCGGATAATCAGGGGGTTTCCGGCCGAAAGTGGTCAATAACCCGGCCATGTTCCGATGATCAACTCGCGGAAGGTTCATGGTCGGCTGAGGAGTTCGGCCAGGTGCTCGGCTCGGGCACCGGCCAGATCGCTGACTTGGGTGCGGCAACTGAATCCGTCGGCCAACAGCCGGTCGTTCGGGCCCATGTCCCTTACGGCCGGCAGCAGCTGATGCTCGGCGATCGCGACCGACACGTCGTGATGGCCGCGTTCGACGCCGAAATTGCCGGCCAGGCCGCAACATCCCCCCAGTCGCAGCACCTCTGCACCGGCCCGGCGGAGCAGGTCGGCATCCGCGGACCAGCTCATGATCGCGTGGTGATGACAGTGCGGCTGGGCGATCAATCGGGTACCGCGCAGATCGGGTGGAGTCCACCCCGGCGTGGCGGTCAACAGTTCGGCCAGCGTCCGGGTCGCCGCGGCGACATCGCGGGCCAGGAGGGCGTCATCCCCGCGCAGCAACTCCTCGGCGTCGTTGCGCAGCACCGCCGTACACGAGGGTTCGACTCCGACGACCAGCGCGCCGGCGGCGACGAACGGGGCAAGTACCCGGACCGTACGGCGTACCTGCCGCCGCGCCCCGTCCAGCTGACCGGTCGAGATCCAGGTCAGGCCGCAACAGGTGGATCTGCTCGGCACCGTGACCGCGTAGCCGGCGGCCTCCAGCACCGACACCGTCGCCGTACCGATCTCCGGGCTGAAGTGCTCGGTGAAACTGTCGACGAACAGGACGACGCGGCCGTTCGCGGCAGGAGCGCGCGGAGGCTGGGGCCGATGCGACCAGCCGTGCCGAAACGTCGTGCGGGACAACAACGGCAGCGGTCGACGACGGTCGACTCCGGCGGCCCAGGTGAGGAACCCGTGCAATGACCGAGAGCGCAATAGCCGATTGACCAGCCGCGTGACCGACGGGGTCCGGTGGGCCAGGCCAGCCCAGCGCGGCAGCCAGCCGAGCGCATAGTGCGCACGGGGCCGCAGCCGACGCCGGTAGCGCTGATTGAGTGCCTCTGCTTTGTACGCGGCCATGTCGACGCCGGTCGGGCAGTCCGACGCACAACCCTTGCAGGACAGGCACAGGTCGAGGGCGTCCGACAGTGCGTCGGAGGAGAATCCGTTCGGACCCAGGTGACCACTGACGACATCCTGGAGAACCCGGGCCCGGCCGCGCGTCGAATCCTTCTCCTCCCGGGTTGCCAGGAAGGACGGGCACATGACTCCGCCGGTAGACGTGTTGTCCGCCAGACACTTTCCCACTCCGGTGCAGCGGTGCACCGCCATCGAGAGGTCTCCACGGTCGTGCCGGTAGGCCATCGTCAGTGACCGGAGTTCCTTGCGGCGCAGCGGCGCAGCTGCAGCAACCCGGATGTCGGAATCAAGCGGTCTCGGTGAGACGATCACTCCCGGGTTCAGCAATCGGTCGGGATCGAAGAGGTCCTTGACCTGCTCGAACAAGCCCAGCGCGGCGGGGGAGTACATCAGCGACAGCAACTCACTGCGGGCTCGACCGTCGCCGTGCTCACCGGACATGGATCCACCGTGGCTGGCCGCGAGCTGTGCAGCGTCGTACACGAAAGCTCGGTACCGCGCCGTCCCACCGGTACGGCCGAACGGGAAGTCGATCCGGATGTGCAGGCAGCCGTCGCCGAAGTGACCGTAGGGCAGGCCGGTGACGCCGTGACTGATCATGACGGCTTCGAACTCGCGTACGTACGCACCGAGCCGTTCCGGGGGAACCGCAGCGTCCTCCCAACCGGCGTGCGCCGGCTCTCCCGCGGGAGTGCGGGCAGACAAGCCAGCACCGTCCTCGCGGATCCGCCAAAGTGCCGCTGCAGCAAGCGAATCACGGACTACCAGTGCGTCCAGGGCTGCGCCGTCGGCGATCAGGCCGGGCAACGCGGCCTCGATCTCGTCGGCCTGCCCGGCGAGTTCGACCAGCAACCAGCCCGATCCTCGGGGCAGCGGCGGCACGGCCGCTAGGCCCCGGCGCGCCCGGACCACATCGACGATTCGCCGGTCCAAACCCTCGCATGCAGTGAGTCCGTGCGGCAGCAGTCCAGGCACCGCGTCCGCGGCGGCGGCCATGGACGGGTACCCGAGTACGACCAGGCGCCGAACCGGGGGATCGCGGACCAGCCGGACCTCGGCGGCCAACGTCAGAGCCAGCGTGCCCTCGCTGCCGACCAGCGCCCGGCTGACGTCGAAACCCCGTTCAGGTAGCAGGTGCTCCAGCGAGTAACCAGAAATCTGCCGACCGAACGTGCCGAACTCGGTACGGACGGTTGCCAGATGTGCGCCGATCATTCTGTTCAGGACGTCCAGCGGCCCGGTCTCGCTGTCGGTGCCAAGCCCCCTGCCGGACGCGCGGTCGGCGACTACATTGGCTCGCGATCCGAGACCCAAGCGTTGCCCACCTCCGGTCAGGACGTCCAGACCGAGGACGTTGTCGCTCGTACGGCCGTACCCGAGAGTTCGCGCTCCGCAAGCATTATTGCCGATCATCCCGCCGATCGTGGCGCGGTTGTAGGTGGACGGGTCCGGTCCGAACCGCAAGCCATGCACAGCCGCTGCTCGCTGCAACGAGGCCTGGACAACACCGGGCTCGACGACCGCCGTACCTGCCACCGGGTCGATGTGCAAGATCCGGTTCAGGTGCCGGCTCACGTCGACAACCACACCGGTACCCACCGCGTTGCCCGCGATGGAGGTGCCCGCACCGCGCATGGTCAGCGGGACCGAGAGCTCGCGGCAGACGTCGAGAGTGGCCACCAGGTCGTCGATGTCTCGGGGAATCACGACTGCGGTCGGCGAGAC
>JACCQS010000440.1 GCA_013814015.1 Geodermatophilaceae bacterium
GGACTACCCGGCCGCAAAAGCGCGCTTCGAGGATTCCATGCGCCTGCATCGAGAAGTCGGTGACACCTGGATGGTCGGGCTCGGGCACAACAACCTGGGCAATGCCCACCGCGGCCTCGGCGAGTACGACGAGGCCCGTTCGGAATACGCGGCGGCGCTGGGCACGTACCGGGCCTATGACGACGAGTGGGCACTGGCGATCCTGTACGAGGACGTCGCATTGCTTGCCGGGGCGGTTGGAGGCGTGAGCGCGAGTGCGTCCGGCCTGCGCCTGATCGGTGCTGCCGACGCACTGCGCGAGCGCCTCGGCTCCCCCCGGGCTCCGGATGTACAGGCACAGATGGACCAGACGCTGGACTCCCTGCGCACCCTCGTCGGTCCAGCGTTCGACGAACTCCTCGACAATGGCCGCCAGTTCACTGGCACCCAGGCCGATGCCGAGGTCCTCGCGGTGTGCCAGTCAGCGCCTGACGGCTGAGCGGCTCAGGTTCACCGAGGTGTTCCTCCCTTCGCCGGCCCGGTACGTCTGACAGGCCGCGCCGATGTCTTGCCCTTACTTCCGGTGGGCACATCCGCTCCGGTGGGATCCTGGTCTGCTGCGACGTCACGGTCCCCACCCGGCATTTGGCTTCGTAGTCAGGACCGGCGCGAGCGCGCCGGGTTGACCGACCAGCGGGGCGATGAGAACGACCCAGAACTGCGACCCACCGTGCGCCTAATTCCGATCTTGTTCGGGCCGGAGGACGGCGCCGGCTGGGGCGTCGTGTGGCGGGAGCGTGGCTGGGGCGAAGAGGTCGACCAGCGGATCCCACCAGCTTCGGCGACCCGGCGGAAACCGCTTGCGCGAACGGGCCATCTGCCTGGAGCCCGCCGGGTACCACCGGCGCGCCCATGGGGAGCTGGGTCGGGCCAACCGCAGGGCCGCACCCAGCGCCACCAAGGGTACGAGCACCCCGATCACGCCCAGTACCGGGCGACCCTTGAGGATCGCCACCATGGCGAAGCCGAGGTTCGCTGTAATGGTCAGTGCCGCAACGAGTTCGCCCTGTCCGGCCTCGGCGTTGAACGGGTTGGCACCGGTGAGCAGCAGACCGCCGACCACGAATGCGATGAGCACCGCGTCGACCGAACTGCGGCCCTCCTGCATCCAGTACACGTCCTCGAGGCGCAGCCACAGAGCGAACTCATCGAGCGTGAGGGCCGCACCGACTCCGAACAGGGCTGCCAGGATCTGCACCCACGGTGCGCCGGGGCGATAGGTGAACTCGGCAGTGCCGACGCTCAGCAACAGGAAGATGCCGTACACCGCGTGGTGCAGATGGACTCCACCGGCGCTGGCGTCGCGGAACGGACCACGATCGCTTCGGATCGCCCGAGTGATCGCGCGGGTGGCCAGGAAGGTGATCAGGTACGCAACGAGGATCCAACCGACCAGGCCCGTGCTGCTGCTCAAGCCCGGGACCAGCTCACGCTCGATCCACGGCATCCGATCACCCCCGCCGTGCGAGCCGCCCCGCTCCGTATCGATCGTCTATCAGCGCAGCGAGCAGGCGCAAGCCAGACCGCTCCGGGCACAGAGACCGATCAGCCGGGTTCGGCTTCGTGGCCGGCTTTGACGTCGCGCAGCAATCCCCGGTAGGCGTCGTTCGGACTGATCGAGCCATCGACGATTCCGGCTATCTCGGCGGCGATCGGCATGTCCAGATCGAAACGTTGCGCCAGGGCCATCGCGACGGGCGCGGTCTTGATGCCTTCGGCCACCTGGCTCATCTCGGCAAGGATCTCGGGAAGCGGGCGACCCTTGCCCAGTTGTTCACCGACGTACCGGTTGCGGCTCTGCGGACTGATGCAGGTGGCGATGAGATCACCCATGCCGGCCAGGCCGGCCAGCGTTTCCGGCAGCGCGCCGAGGGCAACGCCGAGCCGGGTCAACTCCTGTAGTCCGCGCGTGATGACCGCCGAGCGGGTGTTGTCGCCCACGGACAGACCCTCGGCGATGCCGGTCGCGATCGCCACCACGTTCTTCAGCGCGCCCCCGATCTCGCAGCCGATCACATCGTGGTTGGTGTAGACCCGAAACGTTCCGCGGGCGAACACTTTTTGGAGTGCGGCGGCAACATCCAAGTCCTCAGTGGCGATAACGCTGGCCGCTGCGTTACCGGCCATGATCTCCTTGGCCAGGTTGGGGCCGGTCAGCGCTGCGGCCGAGTGCCCGGGCAACACATCGCGAATCACCTCGGTCATCCGGAGCAAGCTGCCCGACTCGAGTCCCTTGGTGAGGCTGACAACCGGAACCCATGGTCGTAGGAACGGCTTTGCGGCCTCGAGGGTTTCGCGAAACGAGTGGGAGGGGATGCCCATCACCAGAACATCTGCCCGGCCGACGGCCTCTTCGAGATCGGCGCTGGCGGTCAGCCGCTTCGGTAGCCGGTAGCCGGACAAGTAGCGGCCGTGCGTGTGCTCCTCGTTGATCTCCCGAGCGACCTCCGCGTCGCGGGCCCACACCGTGGTGTCATTGCGACCGGCGGTGAGGCTGGCGACCGTCGTCCCCCACGAGCCGGCGCCGAGCACGGTCACTCGCATCATGCGCGACCGTAGACCGGGATGTGCGCGCCACTGATCACACTGGCCGCATCCCCGGACAGGAAGAACAGCACGTCGGCGATCTGTTCCGGGCGAACCCATCGACTGTGATCGGCGTCGGGTTGGCCGGCCCGGTTGCCAGGCGTGTCGATCACGCTGGGCAACACAGCATTCACCCGTACGCCGGCCGCAAGGTATTCCGCCGCCAACGAGTCGACGAGGCCGAGTACCGCGAGCTTGCTCGTGATGTATCCGGCGGCGCCGGCGAAGGGACGCAAGGCCGCCCGGCTCGACACGCAGGTGATGGCGCCGCCCCCAGCCTCGATCAGATACGGGACAGTGGCCTGGGAGACCAGGTAGGTGGCGCGCAGATTTAACCGGAGTTGCTCCTCGAACTCCTCGACCGGCGTCTCGTGCACCTTCCCATCCATGGCGAACCCGCCGACGAGGTTGGCCACCGCTCGTAGCGGCCGGCCGGGATCGGCGTTGGCCCGCTCTGCGACGTCCCGTACGGACCCGGCGTCGAACAGATCCGCCTCGAGAAGATCGAGCGAGTCATCCGGTGGCAGCCGATCCACTTCCGAACGCCGTACCCATGGCACCACCACGCGCCAACCAGCAGTCAGGAAGCGGCGCACGACGGCTGCGCCCAGGCCGCCGGTACCGCCGGTGATCAGGACGCTCGATCCGTGGTCGGCCATGGGTCCACCTCTGCCCGCCGACTAGACCGCCGACTAGACCGGCAGTGCCTTTCTGGTTTTGCGGGCGACCCGCTCGGCAGACTCCGACGTGCTCTCAGCAGCGTGACTGACGTTGCGGGACAACCGGCGAGCCGCCCTTCGGGTACGCCAGGCGACCGAGGGCTTCCCTTCGGTGTCTACCGCTGCAAGCAGCAATCCACCGAGCATGCTGGCGTTCTTGAAGAACTCCTGCTTTTGCAGCGCCCGGTCACCCTCGTCGTCGATCTTCCAGAAGCTGTGAGCGGCAAGCGTGGTGGGGACCAGGCTGGCGCTGAGCACCGCGGCGGCGAGACGGGGAGCCCTCCCCAGACTCAGGGCTATGCCGGCGACCAGCTTGACGATGCCGTCGATCCGAACCACCGTCGCGGTGTCGTCAGGAACGGAAACCGCGGTCTTCTCCCTGAGGAACTGGACGACGCCTACGGCCGCCGGACGCTTCTCATGGGGGTTTCGAGCCTCGTCCAGCCCTCCGAGCACGAACATGGATCCGAGCAGCGGTCTGGCGAGCCTTCGTACGAGCATCGGGCTAGCTCCTTCACGTGATCAGCGCCGGTAGGAAGCCCGACGCTACCCGCCATCGATCAGTGCCCGCAGCACCCTTTGGCGCAGATCCATCGGATCGATGTCCAGAGCCAGCAGCAACTCCCGCGCTGCAACCGACGAGCTGAGCAGTCCGAGCATCAGGTGATCCCCGGAAATCCGTCGCGTCCGGAGCCTCCGCGCCTCGTGCCGACTGACCTGCAGAGCCTGCTTCACGTCGCTCCGGAATCGGGGACGCCTAGTTATCCAGCGTGCGCTGAGCCGAGTCCCGACCTGTCGTTGGACGGCGGCGAGGTCGATCCCGAGCCCAGCCAGCAGCCGGGCGTCGTGCGCCCCGCGAGAGACCGCGTCCGCCAGCCGGCTCGGGTCTGCGCCGAGCCCGGCCAGTGTCGAGGACGCGCGGCTGGGAACCTCGGCGATGCCGACGAGCAGATGCTCCCCGCCCACCTGCGCCGCGCCATGCCTGCGGGCGCAGTTCAGGGCCGCCTTGACGACCAGCGAAACGTCGCGGTCGAATCTCTCGGGCATAGCGAACTCCTCACCGATGGTGGACCTGAGGTACTGACCGCCGCCGAGCGGCTGCGGGAATCAGCGGGTGTGTCGATGTTTGCGGTGCACCGCTTGCTTGCTCACGCCCAGCGCGAGCGCAATCTCCTGCCACGACCAGCCGGTCGAGCGAGCGCGGGCTACATGCGTGCGCTCCAACTGCTCGACCAGCCGGCGTAGCGCCGCGACTGCGTGCAGACCCTCGCGAGGGTCGTCGTCGGTGGCGGTCGCGATCAGCGCGGTCGGCGAACTCATGACCGTCAGCATATGTTGACGGTAGTCACCATGTCAACACAGGTTGACAACCTGATCGCGAATCCGAGGCGGGCCTGCAGGAGCGGGAGTCAGCTGAGGAATGAGTTCCGCGGGGATCACCGTGTGGAGGGCCCTGGACTGCCTCGGTGGCATGCTGTTGCAGTGCCTTTTGACGATAGGGCGCGGCTGGCTGGGAAGGAAGCTTCATGTCGATCGATCGAGGCAATGTGCGTGGCCTGGTCCGGGCCATCGCCTACGACGTCAAAGGCTCGCGGCTGGGTCGGGTAGTTCAGGTCTTTCTCGACGACCGCACCGACGAGCCTGCCTGGGTTGCCGTCGATGTCACCCGTACCCGCGGTATGCGGCTGCTGCCGCTCGCCGGTGCGGGCCTCAAGGGTCGGCACCTGGTCATCCGGGCCGAACGAACCACAGTTCGCTCGGCGCCACGGATCGACCTCGGCGACGGACAGCTGTCCAGTCAGGACGAAACCCGGCTGCTCGAGCACTACGGATTGGTGCCCCTTGGCGGGAGCGAGGGGGCTCAGACCGATGAACGACGCCCCGCCTCGCCGTGGCCGGATGACACCGAGCGCGAGACGGCATGGGAGCGCCCCGCCCAGCAACAGCATGACGGTCCCGACACGCAGGCGATCTCATCGGGCTGGGATCAGCACGGGGATCAGCACAGCGGCGACCAACGGCACGCGGACCAGGCACCCCCGACGCAGCAAACCGCGATGCAGCCACCCCCGCCACCGCAAACCGCGATGCAGCCAGCTCCGACCCAGCAATCCCCGATGCGGCAAAGCGATACCGCGCCCTCACCCACCGTCCCGGCTCCTAATCCGCCCCCCGAGGAGGAGCCCACCACCGCCAGCCAGGCTCGAGAGTCCCTGCCAATCCCACCGACGACGCCTGACCGAACCGCCGAGATCCCGCGGCACGCGGACAACTCGACCGCGGTCCGGCCAGCCGATCAGACGGTCCGGCCCGCCGAAGGCTCGGAGCACCCGGCACCGCGGTCCGACCCGGAATCCTCGGGCTCGCGGGTCTGATCGGAGGACCTTCCGGCCGGCGATAGGCCTGATGGGATGCACTCGCTAGTCTGCCTCCCACCATCGGCTATCACTTCTCAGGAGGCACGCGCGTGAGCGCCTCGGCCGTCACCCTGCGCACAGCGCTGCTGCCGCGTACGTCGGTTGCCACCGACACCTTGCTCGTCGCGGGCGGAGCGGTGTTCATCGCCCTGGTCGCCCAGTTGGCGTTCTATCTGCCGTTCACGCCGGTACCGGTGACCGGATTGACCTTCGGGGTTCTCGTCACCGGTGCCGCTATGGGCGCCATCCGCGGATTGCTCGCGACCATGCTCTATGTGCTGCTCGGGGTCGCCGGCCTTCCGGTGTACGCCGATGCCAGTTACGGCATCGACGTCCTGATCGGTGTGACTGGGGGCTACCTCGTCGGTTCGGTGCTGGCCGCCGCGCTGACCGGTTTCCTCGCCGAGAAGGCATGGGATCGCAGGGTGGTCTCAGCCGTACCGGCGATGCTGCTCGGGGAGCTGGTGATCTTCACCGTCGGAGTGGGCTGGCTGATGGTCGTGCTCGATGTGGGCCTGGGACAGGGCTTGGCACTCGGGCTGGTGCCCTTCATCGTCGGCGAGATCGTCAAGCTGACCGCTGCCGGCTTGCTGTTGCCCGGTGCCTGGAAGCTGGTCGACCGGATCAAGGGTTAGCGCTTGGGCTTGCCGGCCGGCTTGCCCGTCGCTGCTTCGATCTCGCGGGCCTCGTGGGCAGCCTCTTCCTCCTCCTTGTCCGCCCGTTTGCGCAGCCAGCCCATGCCAGGCAGCCCGCCGAGGGCGACTTGGAGATCCTGGCCAATCTCGAGGAGCTGATGTACGTCCGGGGCCACCCGGTCCAGCGTCGTGAGGATGGGAAAGATGTCCTCATCGAGGTGCTTGAGCAGGAGCGGCAACCGGTCGACGAGTGAGACGACGGCCTGGACCTCGCTGGGATCCAGCGCCTCGGCGAAGGTGCGCAGAGAAGGCGCCAACGTGCGCAACGAATCCTCGTAGAGTTCCAAGAGCGTGCCCGACCGGGCAGCCGTCGCCTCGACCGACGCGACGACCTCCCGCGCTGCCTGATCGGTGGTCCCGACGTCGGTGATCAAGATGTCGGCGCGATCGAGAATGACCTCGATCTTGTCGACCACCTGAGTCACTCGGCCGAGCAATGCCTCAGCCTCGCCGAGAAGGGCCGCGACACGGGGTAGGAACTCGAGCGCATCGCCAACGCCGTCGCGAACCGAAGCGGCGGCCTGGAGAAGATCGGCGGGACCAGGTATCGGAAGTCGCACTGGCCCACTCTAATCGCAGGTTCAGCGGTAACGGTTTGGCAACAACAGCCTGGTATTCGCCAGATCTGGGCAGCAAACGCCTGGTTTGGGTCCACATCGCGACCGGGTGTTGTTAACTTCATGAACACCACGTGCCCTAGGTCACTTGTGACCCGGCCGCTCGCCAACGCCCGCCGAGGAGGCCGCGCCGTACATGCTCAAAGTCGACAATTTGGTCGTGCGCTACGGGGCGGTCGAGGCCCTCAAAGGCGTTTCCCTCGAAGTCCCGGACAACAGTGTGGTCGCCGTCCTCGGTAGCAACGGGGCCGGTAAGAGCACGCTGCTCCGGGCCATCTCCGGAACGCATCGACTGCATCGTGGCCGGATCGAACAAGGATCGATCTCCTATCGAGCGGCTGGTCAGAATGCGGCGGACGAGCAGAACGACCAGAACGCAGGCCTGATTCGCATCGACAAGCTGGATCCCGCCAAGACAGTCGGCCGCGGCATCGTGCAGTCTCCTGAAGGCCGGCGGATCTTCGGTCGGCTCACCGTCGATGAGAACCTGCGAGCCGGTGGAATGAACTCCTCCGCGACCAAGTCCGCGCGGACCGAGACGCGGGAACGGGTATTCACCCTGTTCCCGATCCTGGCACAGCGGCGCGGCCAGCGAGCTTCCCTGCTCTCGGGGGGCGAGCAACAGATGCTGGCGATGGGCCGCGCCCTGATGGCCAGCCCCAGCCTGCTCCTGCTCGACGAGCCATCCTTGGGCCTGGCCCCGCAGATCGTCGAACAGATCGGCGAGATCGTGCTGGAGATCAACGGCATGGGCACCTCGGTGCTCCTGGTCGAGCAGAACGCGAGCATGGCGCTACGGGTGGCCCAGCACGCGCATGTCCTCGAGGTTGGCAAGGTCTCCCTGTCCGGTCCGGCTGACGAGCTGGCGAAGACCGATCAGGTACGCGATCTCTACCTCGGTCACGGGGCAGAGGAGATCTCCGGTTCGGCGGCAGTCGGTCGCAGCCAACATCTGACTCGGTGGACCGGATGACCGCCTCCGGTACGCCAGCGCCCGCCCCCAGCGAGCCTCTGGTTCAGCCATCCGCCGACCAACGTGCGGACCGCCCGGACGACCTGCAAGCGCCGGGCCCCGCGACGGCGCCCGTCGAGGACATTCCCGAGCTCGTCGTCGATGCCGTGACCGTGCGATTCGGCGGCCTGACGGCGCTGGACTCGGTGTCCCTGCGGGTGGCCCCTGGTTCCATTCATGCGCTGATCGGCCCCAACGGCGCTGGAAAGTCCACCCTGTTCAACGTGCTCTCCGGGGTCTACCCGGCGACGGCCGGCCGAGTCCTGCTCGGTGACCGGGAACTCACCGGGCTGCGTCCGTTCAAGATTGCCGACCTCGGCGTGGCACGCGCATTTCAGAACATCGCCCTGTCCCCGACCCAGTCGGTCCTGCAGAACTTGATGCTCGGCAGGCACCACCTGATGAAGACCGGCTTCGTGACCGCTGGTCTGGGCTGGCCCAGCGCCCGGCGCGAGGAACGCCGTAACCGCGACCGGGCCGTCGAGATCGCCGATTTCATGGGCCTTTCCAAGGTGCTGCACGCCCCGGCCGGGCTGTTGGCCTACGGGGACCAGAAGCGCGTCGACATGGGCCGGGCGCTGTGCATCGAGCCCCGAATACTCCTCCTGGACGAGCCGGTGGCGGGGATGAACTCCGACGAGACCGCCCGGATGGGTCAGACCATCGAAGACATCCGGCAGACCCTGCAGATCTCGATCGTGCTGGTCGAGCACGACATGGGACTGGTCATGGGGATAGCCGACCGGGTGACCGTTCTCGACTTCGGCAAGCGGATCGCCGATGGTCCACCGCGAGACGTCCAGGACGACCCCGAGGTGATCCGGGCCTACCTTGGTTCGGCCGCGGATGTCGCCGCCGCTCGGGAAGCAGCCGCCCACCACGAAAGCAGTCGCGAGGAGAGCGCATGACGCTCTTCCTGGAACTGCTGATCAACGGCCTGTCCGTCGGGGCGGTCTACGCGCTGATCGCTCTCGGCTTCGTGATCATCTTTAAAGCCACCGAGGTGGTCAACTTCGCCCAGGGATCGCTGCTGTTCCTCGGCGGGTTCACGATCAGCGAGTTCTCCGACGACTTCGGCTTCTTTCCCGCGTTGCTGCTGGGGGTCACCGTTGCCGCCTTCGGCGCCCTGCTGATCGAGCGGGTCCTGGCCATCCGTGGCAGCGCGGCGTCGGTGAACACCCTCGCGATCGTCACGATCGGTGTGGACATCATCATCGCCGCCGAGCTCGTCCGGCGGGTCGGGGTCGATGCCCGGACTCTGCGTGACCCGTTCGGCGCCGACACGCTGAACCTCGGCGGAGTCGAGGTCGCGACGAGCCGGGTCGCGGCCATTATCGTCGCGGCGCTGCTGGTGACCGCATTCTTCCTGGCCTTCAAGTACACCAAGTGGGGCATCGCGATGCGGGCCAGCGCCGAGGACCCGGAGGCGGCCGCGCTGATGGGGATCCGGCGCAGCCGGGTCTCGGCCATCGCCTGGATCCTGGCCGGGCTGCTGGCCACCGTCGCGGTCATCTTTCTGGTGGCTTTTCCCACCCCCGGGCTGGACGGCAGCGTGACCCGACTGGCGCTCAAGGCATTTCCGGCCGCGATCCTGGGCGGACTCGACTCGACCGGTGGCGCCATCATCGGCGGACTCCTGGTCGGAATGGCCGAGCAGTTGGCGCTGGGCTACGACAACTACCTGAGCTTTCTTGGCGGTGGCTTCGGCGAGATCATGCCGTACGTCATCATGATCATCGTCTTGTTGGTCAGGCCGTCCGGGCTGTTCGGGACAAAGGATCTGGCCCGTGTCTGACACCACGATCACTGGGACGAGTCCGTCCTCAGCGGACACTAGCGACGGCGCAAGCCGCTTCTCGAAGAGCGATTCAGCCTCGGATCTGGACAACCGCGCGCGGGCAGTCCAGGAGGCGCCGGCGGACCCGCAGCGTCGCAGCCGGCGACTGCAGTGGTTGCTGGCCGGACTGGCGATCCTGGCATTGGCGCTGTTCCCGATCTATCAGGGCGGGTCGCTGCTCTACATCGGGCTCACCTGCATGGCCGCAGCGGTCGGGGCCGTCGGGCTGACCCTGCTCACCGGGGTCACCGGTCAGCTCTCCCTGGCGCACGCCTTCTTCCTGGCCATCGGTACCTACTCCTACGCCTACCTCTCCGGAGAACCCGGTGGCCAGGCGGTGCAGTTCGGCGGCCTCGGCCTGCACCCGGTGCTGGGCGCGATCGGCGGGGTGCTGGCCGCAGGTGTGGCCGGGCTGTTGTTCAGCCCGATCGCCTCGCGGTTGCGTGGCATCTACCTCGGGGTCGCGTCGCTGTCCCTGGTCCTGATCGGCCAGCACGTGCTGTTCAACTGGGACACCGTCACCGGCGGATTCAACGGTCGCCCGGCTGAGCCGTTCAGCCTGGTCGGCTTCGAGTTCAGCAACGAGAGCCCGGAGAACCTCTTCGTACTCGACGTCCCGTTCGGCAAGAACGAACGGCTCTGGTACCTCTTCCTCGTCATTCTGGTCTTGGCCTGCCTGTTCGCCCGCAACCTGCTGCGCAGCCGCCCGGGCCGAGCGCTGCAGATGGTGCGCGACCGAGAGGTCGCTGCATCGGTCATGGGGGTGGGCGTGGCCCGCTACAAGGCCTACGCCTTCGTGCTGTCCTCGCTGTATGCGGGCCTGGCCGGCGTGA
>JACCQS010000445.1 GCA_013814015.1 Geodermatophilaceae bacterium
AAGCGCCGCCGCCCGAGACCTCGTGCTCGCCGCGCCCGTCGCCCGCCGGTGGATCGAGCGGGCGCTCGGGGCGTTCCTGATCGGCTTCGCCGCCAAACTCGCGCTCACGGACCGGTGAGCCGCGGGCTCGCAATGTTCGCCTACGACGACGCGATTATCGAGCGGTACCCGACGATCCGGGCGGGGGTCATCTACGCGACGGCGTTGGTCAACGGAGCCAGCCCGCCGGAGCTGCTCGCCGAGTACCGGGCCGAGCAACAAGCCGTCTCCGAAAGGCTGAACGCGACCGCGATAGCGGATCTACCCTCTATCGCCGCGTGGCGCCGCGCCTTCACCCGATTCGGCGCCAAACCCACCCAACACCGCAACGCCGCCGAAGCGCTGCTTCGAAGGCTCGCCAAGCATGGCGACCTCCCCCCCATCAACACCCTCGTCGACATCGGCAACCTCGTCTCGATCCGCTACGCCATGCCCATCGCCGTGTTCGACCAGGCCAACATAGCAGGCCCCACCACCGTTCGTTTCGCCACCGGCGCCGAGCTCTTCACCGACCTCGGATCGACCGACAGCGTCTACCCGGACCCAGGCGAAGTCATCTTCGTCGACAGCGACAACGTCGTGAGTGCTCGACGCTGGTGCTGGCGCCAGAGCGCCCAGAGCGCCACCGGCGCAACCACTACCGACGCGCTCGTCGTCGTCGAAGGCCACCACGACACCGCCGACCGAGACGTCGAATCGGCGCTGACCGATCTCACCTCGCTGCTCACCTCAAATCAGCCCCACAGCCAGACGGAGCCGTACGTGTTGTCGCCGACCAACCCCAGCACCGGAGCGAGCGAAGGCGTCGAGAACACGAGTCGGTAAGAAACGCACCCCACCAGCACCGCCCGTCGCGGCCCAACGCTTGGTGTGCGAGTTGCGGTACTCCCCGAACATCGCTGGAACAGGCTCGTCCAGCAGCGGCAGCCCGACCTCCGCCAGGTCGACCACCTCGACGGTCGCGTCACTCGCTGTGACGGCTGCATGCCGGCCGGCGACCTCCTCGACCCACGGCCTCGCCCCGGCGGTCGGGACGGGTGCTCCCAATGATGACGGCGATCCGGGTCATCTGTCTTCCTCCTTAGGTTTGCTGCTCGCTCCGGTCGTGCCGCGTTCAAGCGACATCACGCGCGGCCAGCTCGAATGCGCCGCCTTCGATGCCCATCGCCACGATCCGCCGTGGCCGGATACGGATCCATGCAGGGTCGAACGGGAACCCGGCACCAATGCGCTCGCCGACCTCCTCGCCGCCGTCAGTATGGGTTTCGGCCCGCCCGCGGATCTCGATGAAGCGCGGCGTCCATGGGTCGATGGACGCGAGATCGTCGACGACGAACGCTACATCGGGATGGCGCCGGGCATCGCGGAACTTCTTGCTCGCGGCCATGTCGCTGCCGGCGTGGCCGCCGATCACGATGGTCCGGGTCTCGGGATCGTAGAAGACCCCAACCGGCGTGACGTGCGGTCGGCCATCGGGGCCTACCGTGGCGAGGCGTCCGAGTGGCTGGCTGCTCAAGTAATCGACTTCGGCGTCGGTGAACGTGCTCATCATCTCTCCAGTGCTGTTGCGGTTGGCAGTGGCCGTAGACCGACGTTAGTCGGGTTTGTGGATCCGGTGGACGACCTTCCATTCACCGTCGATCCTCTCGAGTCGATCGGTGTAGGTGCCGGTGGCCCACACCGCGGGACCTTCCCCGATGTCGGCGATCCACCAGTTCGAGACGGCACGCGCGCTTCGTCACCGTCCACCTCGACCTTGATCGGCCCGAGGTACTGGCGTTTGCTCGGGAGGAACCCGGAAGCGTGCATCCCGGAAATCATCTCCGCGAGTTCCTGTCTGCCCTCGGCCTGGTGGGATGCGGCCTCGATCCGAACCTCGGGGGCAAACCCATCGGCATAAGCCTCGGCGTCCCCAAGATCGAGCGCCATCTCATGCCGGTTGAACAGCTCCATGATCGCCAGTCGGTCCGTAGTGGTGTCGGTCGCGGGACTCATGGTCCCTCCTTCATCCGGGCTTCGCGGTGGCGGCGGCGGTGGGTATGTCGGTGCTTTTCAATCTTCGGTTCCCTGACTGCTCGGGATGGGCACACATGGTAAAGTACCACGTGCATGGCAAAAAGTAAAACGATCATTGTAAAAAGCGAGGAAGGTCAGAGATGACCGGGCGCGACGCGGCGAGGCCACGCCCCCGCGGAAGATTGGCGGACAAGCGCCGGGCGATCCTCGCCGGCGCCCTCACGG
>JACCQS010000459.1 GCA_013814015.1 Geodermatophilaceae bacterium
TGGACAACGCATCGCCATCTCCGGTGACCACCCACACCGACAGCTCCGGACGCGACGCGGCAAGTCCGGTCGCGATCGCGGGTGCTCGGCCGTGGATCGAATGCAGCCCATAGGTATTCACGTAGTACGGGAACCTCGACGAGCAGCCGATCCCGGACACGAACACGATGTCCTCACGCCGGATGTTCATCTCCGGCAGGAAGGACTGAACCGTGTTCAGGATGATGTAGTCACCACAGCCCGGACACCAGCGGACCTCTTGGTCGGTCTTGAAGTCCTTGGGCTTGAGGGTCGGCATCCCGATCTCGATCCCGGTCATCTCATCGCCTCCGCGGCGCCCTCGGTCACGTTCGTCACTTCGGTGATGACGCCGTGCAGTACGTCGGCCAGTTCGGCTGCGCGAAACGGCAAGCCGCGAACCTGGTTGTAGCCCACGATGTCGACCAGATACTCGGCCCGGAGCAACAGGGCGAGCTGGCCCAGGTTCATCTCCGGGACGACCACCCGCTCGTACCGCCGCAACACCGGCCCCAGGTCGCTCGGGAACGGATTGAGATGGCGCAGGTGAGTCTGGGCGATCTCCAGCCCGTCCGCACGCAGCCGACGACAGGCCGCGCCGATCGGCCCGTACGTCGAACCCCAGCCCACCACCAGCACCCGGGCCGAGCCGGTCGGGTCGTCGACCTCGGTCGGCGGCAGGCCGTCGGCGATCCGGTCCACCTTGGCCTGGCGGGTGCGCACCATGTAGTCGTGGTTGGCCGGTTCGTAGTTGATCTCACCGGCTCCGTCGGACTTCTCCAGGCCACCGAGGCGGTGCTGCAGCCCGGTCGTACCAGGAACTGCCCACGGGCGGGCCAGCGTCGCCTGGTCCCGCTGATAGGGCAGGAACTCCCCGTCCGGCCCGTTGGGCTCGGTGACGAACGGCCGCCGAAGATCGGGCAGGTCAGCGGAGTTCGGCAACAGCCAGGGCTCGGAGCCGTTGGCCAGATAGCCATCGGAGAGCAGGAAGACCGGAGTCATGAACGTCGTCGCTATGCGCACGGCTTCGAGCGCTGCATCGAAGCAGTCCGACGGGGAGCGCGGCGCCACGATCGGCACCGGGGATTCCCCGTTGCGACCGAACATCGCCATCAGCAGGTCGGCCTGCTCGGTCTTGGTCGGCAGACCGGTCGACGGACCGCCACGCTGCACGTCGACGATGACCAGCGGAAGCTCCATGGACACCGCCAACCCGATGGTCTCCCCCTTCAGCGCGACGCCCGGCCCGGAGGTCGTCGTCACGCCGAGCGCGCCCCCGAACGAAGCGCCCAGGGCCGCACCGACTCCGGCGATCTCGTCCTCGGCCTGGAACGTGCGTACGCCGAAGGACTTGTGCTTGGACAGCTCATGCAGGATGTCGCTGGCCGGAGTGATCGGGTAGGCGCCGAGGAACAACGGCAAACCGGAGCATTTCGCCGCCGCAACCAACCCGTACGCGAGCGCCAGGTTTCCGTTGATGTTGCGGTAGACACCCGGGGGCATCTCGGCCGGCTTGATCTCGTACGAGACCGCGAAGGCCTCGGTCGTGTCGCCGTAGTTGTAGCCGGCCCGAAACGCCGTCACGTTCGACTCGGCGATCTCGGGTTTGCCGGCGAAGCGCTTCTTCAGGAACGCGATCGTGCCCTCGGTCGGCCGGTTGTACATCCAGGACAGCAGCCCGAGTGCGAACATGTTCTTTGCCCGCTCGGCATCTTTCTTGCCCAGCCCGGAATCCTTGAGGGCCTCCAGGGTGAGCGAGGTCAGCGGCACCGAGATCAGCTGGTAGTCAGCCAGCGAGTCGTCCTCGAGTGGATTCGCGGTGTAGCCCACCTTGGTCAGGCTCCGGCCGGCGAACTCGTCGGCATTGGCGATGATCGTCTTCCCGCGTGGCAGGTCACCGAGGTTTGCCCGCAGGGCCGCCGGATTCATCGCCACCAGGACGTCCGGGGCATCGCCGGGGGTCATGATGTCGTGGTCGGCAAAGTGCAACTGGAAAGAGGAGACACCCGGCAGAGTGCCGGCAGGTGCGCGGATCTCGGCGGGAAAATTGGGAAGAGTCGACAGGTCGTTTCCGAAGGACGCCGTCTCGGCGGTGAACCGATCACCGGTGAGTTGCATGCCATCACCGGAATCGCCGGCCAACCGGATGACTACCCGGTCGATGTGCAGAACTGGCTTGGTCACAAGGGTTGCGACCTCCACGGCCGTGTACGTCGAACTGTACGGGTACCCATGTCCCCACATCGTATCCGCGTTCCCGGCACTATGTGTCGTGCGTGATGTGTGCTCAGGTGTGATGCGCGCCGCAGCACGCTGTTCCGAGAAACCGGAGGTCCGATGAGCGGTTACGTCACAGTCGGCGTGCTGCTCGTGGTCGGCATCGTCCTACTCGCCGGCGCCGGCGCGCTGAACGCCCTGCTCAGCCCGGACCGCGCCGCGGGCAGCGAGGGCTTCACGACGTACGAGAGCGGCGTCGATCCGGTCGGCGAGGGCTGGGCGCAGTCCCAGATCCGGTACTTCGTCTATGCGTTTCTCTACGTGGTCTTCGCCGTCGAGGCGGTCTTCCTCTTTCCGTGGGCGACCATCCTCGCTGATCCCGGATTCGGTACGACGGCGCTGGTGGAGATGGGGGTCTTCGTCGGCCTGCTGGCACTCGTGCTGCTCTACGTGTGGCGCAAACGCGTCCTCAGCTGGACCTGACGGGCCGGCTCACAGTCCAAGTGAAAACAATGGCTAGTCTTATTTTCATTTGCAGACTAAGTGATGATAAGGTTAGTCCATGTCGTCAGCTGATGGGCTGGACGGCCACGTTGCTGGGGGTTGGCCATCCATCGGCTGGGAAGACATCGACTGGACTCCCAGCATCTCACCAGATCAAGTTCCTCGAAATGTCCGCGAGCGGCACAGTGGCCCATATCGCGCCGCTGTCGTCCCACAGATTGCCAACCTTCACCCGCAGGTGCCGAGCCAGGTTGCCGCACTTGCCGACGAGGCGACCGCCGAGGTGTCTCGATTCGACGCTGAGATTGGCTCTGAACTCGCTCCGTTCGCTTCTGTCTTGCTGCGCTCGGAGTCCGCCTCCTCGTCGAGAATCGAGAACCTCACATCAAGTGCCAAGGCGATTGCCCTGGCCGAGCTAGGTAGTCCCGAGAAGCGCAATGCGACGGAGATTGTCGGAAACGTGCAGGCGATGACGGCAGCGATCGCGCTCGCCGACCGGCTGGATGCCGACGCGATCCTCGCCATGCATGCAGCACTCATGTGTAACCAGCCGTCGGAAAAGCCAGGGGTATGGCGGACCGAGCAGGTGTGGATCGGCGGGGACTCCTTCGGACCGCATGGAGCGGCCTTCATCCCCCCGAATCACAGTCATGTAGTCGTGGCGATAGATGACCTCGTTCGCTTCACCCGACGCACCGACGTACCCCTGCTCACCCAGGCCGCGATCGCCCACGCCCAGTTCGAGACCATCCACCCGTTCACGGACGGCAATGGCCGTACTGGACGGGCACTGATCCATGCACTGCTGCGTGGTCATGGGTTGACCAGAAAGGTCACCGTCCCAGTCTCCGCGGGATTGCTAGCCGATACACACGCCTACTTCGGCTCCCTCTCTGATTACCGAAACGGCGACCTCTCATCGATTGTCGAGCAGGTGGCGACGGCGGCATTTGCCGCGATGACGAACGGGCGCCAACTTGTGTCTGACCTGAAGCAGATTCGCGAAGCGTGGGATGACAAGATCCCCGCTCGTCGCGGCTCCGCGGCCTGGCGTGTAGCGGATCTGCTCCTAGGTCAGCCCGTCATCGACGCCGCGGTAGTAACTAGGGAGTTGGGGCTCTCGGCAGCCAATGCTCTGCGACCGATCGCGCCGCTTGTCGCCGCGGGTGTGCTGACCGAGTTCACCGGTTTCAAGCGAAATCGAATGTGGCAGTCGCGCGACGTCCTTATCGCTCTGGACGACTTCGCCGCGCGGGCAGGCCGACGCACTCTCGACCAACACCGGCACGGGGGCGAGAACTGACGAAGCGGGGTGGCAACCGGCTACCAGTGCCCGATACGTCACTCCCGCTACCCGGCTAGGGTTGCTCCACCCGCACGCTGAGAGGGGCGCTGGAATCGATGGGCATCGGTGACGCCGTCCTCCCGGACCCGGTCAAGTTCGTGCTGAACTGGGGTCGCCGTTACAGCCTCTGGGTCTTCAACTTCGGCCTGGCCTGCTGCGCGATCGAGTTCATCGCCACGTCGATGGGCCGGCACGACTTCATCCGGCTCGGTGTCATCCCGTTCGCGCACGGACCTCGGCAGGCCGATCTGATGGTTGTTTCCGGCACGGTGACCGACAAGATGGCCCCAGCCGTCAAGCGCCTGTACGAGCAGATGCCCGAGCCGAAGTACGTGATCTCCTTTGGCGCTTGTTCGAATTGCGGTGGGCCGTACTGGGATTCCTATTCCGTCACCAAGGGCGTCGATCAGATCATTCCGGTGGACGTGTACGTCCCGGGCTGCCCTCCTCGGCCAGAGGCGTTGCTGCAGGGAATTCTGCGACTTCAGGACAAGATCGCCGGCGAGCCCGTGTCGCTGAACGGCGGCGCGCGGGCCGCCCGGTCACCGGAGCGCTCGACGGCTCGGGTGCTGACCGCACCGCTCGTACGACCCGACTCCGGCGCATGAGGTCCCGCGCCCCCGAGGTGGCAGCCGCGCTGGCCCACGGTGCCGGACCCGGCGGCCAGGCGGACGAGAGCTTTGGAATGTGGACCGTGGAGGTGCCGGTCGACGGCTGGCGGGCAACGCTGTATGCGGCCAGGGACACCCACGGCCTGCGGTTCTTCGACTGGCTGAGCGCGGTCGACGAACTGGAGGAGGGCTACCGGGTCGTGGCCCACCTCCTCGATCCGGACACTGTGACTCATCTGCTGATCAGCGCCCGGGTTCCCCTGGCAGACCCAAGGCTGGAATCGGTCGTCGAGGTGTTTCGTGGTGCCGCCTGGCACGAGCGCGAGACCCACGAAATGTTCGGCATCGACTTCGTCGGACACCCGGGTCTCACGCCGCTGCTGCTTCCTGACGGCTTCGAAGGCCACCCGCTTCGCAAGGAGTTCATCCTCGCCTCACGGGTGGCCAAGGTCTGGCCCGGCGCCAAAGAGCCCGGAGAGGGACACGGCACCGGCCCGCGGCGCAAGGCCATCCGCCCGCCCGGCGTGCCCGACCCGGAGGTCTGGGGTCCGGCGGCGCGAAACGCGCACGAGGCGGGATGACATGAGTGATGCGGTGATGATCGGAATCAAGGTCGTCTGCGTCCTGGCTGCCTTCCTGACCTTGCCGCTGCTCGTGGGCCAGCTGGAACACAAGGCCATGGCGCACATGCAGGGCCGCCTCGGGCCGATGTACGCCGGGGGCTTCCACGGCTGGGCCCAGCTGATGGCCGACGGGGTGAAGTTTCTCCAGAAGGAGGCTGTCGTTCCCGCGGCGGCCGATGCCAGGGTGTTCGGGCTCGCACCTGCCGTGGCGCTGATCCCGTACCTACTGGTTCTCGTGGTCATTCCGCTCGGGCCGGGCACTGTGGCGGAGGCTCTCGATGCCGGGCTGTTCTTCGCGCTAGCGGTCACCGGGGTCGGGGTCGTCGGCATGCTGATGGCCGCCTGGGCCTCGGCGAACAAGTACTCCCTGCTCGGCGGATTACGAGGTGCTGCACAGCTTCTTGCCTACGAGTTGCCGTTCGTGCTTGCTGCCGCGTCGGTCGCGATGGCGGCGGGGACCCTGTCGCTCGTCGGCATCGTCGAGGCGTGGAACCCGTGGTGGCTGTTGTGGCAGGCGCCGGCGATGGTGATCTTCTTCGTCGCCGGGATGGCCGAGATCCGCCGGCCACCGTTCGACATGCCGCTGGCCGACTCGGAGCTGGTCTTCGGCTACCTCACCGAATATGGCGGCCTGCGCTTCGCCTTCATGTTGCTCGCCGAGTACGTCGGCATCGTGGTCGTCTGCGCGCTGACCACAGTGCTCTTCCTCGGCGGATGGCGCGGCCCCTTCCTGTCCGACGACCTCGGTCCACTGTGGACCATATTGAAGATCTTCGCCCTCTCCTTCGTCGTCATCTGGGCCCGGGTGGCCTACCCACGCCTTCGGGAGGATCAGTTGCAGCGGCTTGCCTGGCAAGGACTCGTTCCGATCGCGTTGGGACAACTCGTACTCACCGGAGCCGTCGTGGCGGTTACCTCATGAGGTGGCGGCGATGACTGACCTGCCCGGTGGCGGACTGGCCCGAGGGCTACTGATCACCCTGCGCACGATGGGTCGCAAGACCGGGACACAGCAGTACCCGGACGTCCAGCCGGAACTGCCGCCCCGCAGTCGCGGTGTGATCGGTCTGCTCGAGGAGAACTGCACCGTCTGCATGCTCTGTGCCCGGGAGTGCCCGGACTGGTGCATCTACATCGACTCGCACAAGGAGACCCAGGCACCGGCGGTCGAGGGTGGACGGGAGCGGCAACGAAATGTGCTGGACCGCTTCGCCATCGACTTCTCGCTGTGCATGTACTGCGGCATCTGTGTCGATGTCTGTCCCTTCGATGCGCTGTTCTGGGCACCGGAGTTCGAGTACTCCGAGTACGACATCCGCGAGATGACCCATGAGAAGGATCGCCTCGCCGAGTGGACCCGAACCACGCCGGCACCGCCCGCGCACGACCCGAACGGCGCGGCTGACTGAACGTGCGCGTGACCCGCACCGTGGCCACCGGCCGAACCGTCCACGCAGCCGAGGCGCCCTCCTATCTCGACGTCAGCGGCAGCGAGATCGTGTTCATCCTGATCGGTGTGATCACCCTCGGGGCGGCGCTGCTGTGCGTGACCAGCCGCAACGTCGTACGCGCTGCGCTGTGGCTCGTCGTCGCCCTCGGCGGGCTGGCCGGCCTGTACCTGGTCCTGACCGCCGAACTGGTGGCGATCGTGCAGGTCCTGATCTACGTCGGCGCCGTAGTCGTGCTACTGCTGTTCGGGCTCATGGTGACCAAAGCGCCGATCGGCCCGCAGCCGGATCTGAACACCGCCAATCGGCCGGTCGCCCTGGTCGTGGCTGTCGCCGCGTTCGGGTTGCTCGTCGCCGTGCTGATCGACGCCTTCCGGTTCGCCTACCTGGATCTGACCGTCGAAGGTCAAGGGGGCGCGGAAGCCATCGGCGGTGCGGTGTTCGGTTCCTGGGTGCTGCCCTTCGAGGTGTTGTCGGTGTTGTTGCTGGCCGCGGTGATCGGGGCCATCGCGATCACCCGCCGGGACGTCGGCTCCAAGGGGCGCCGCTGATGCACCTGCTCTACCCCTTGATCGTTTCGGCCGGTCTGTTCGCGATCGGCCTCTACGGACTTCTGGCCCGGCGCAATCTCGTCCTGGTTCTGATGTCGGTGGAACTACTGCTGGCTGCGGTCAGCCTCAACCTCGTCGCCTTCGACGTGTGGCTCACCGACGTCCTGCGCTCCGGTCAGGTGCTGACCCTGATGGTGATCGCCATCGCCGCTGCCGAAGTCGGTCTCGGCCTGGCCATCGTGTTGCAGCTGTTCCGGCAGCGGGCCACCTCCTCGATCGACGACCTCGACACGTTGACCGAGCCCCGATGACCAACCGGTGAGCGCAGCGAGCGAGGCTGCCCGATGATCAGCTTGGCGACGGTGGCCGCCATGGCGGTGGTCGTGATTCCAACCCTGGCAGCAGGGCTGGGGATGTTGCCGGGGCTCAGGCTGCGCACGCGCGGCGCACGCGCCGTCGCGGTGGCCGGTGCCGTAATGACCACAGTGGCCGCCGTGGCCGTGTTCGTCACCGCCGGCAACCTGGCACAGGAGACGACCCTGCTGCTGGCTCCGTTCGGAGACATCGACATCACTACCGGCGTGCTGGTCGACGGCCTGACCGGCCTAATCGTCCTCGTCGTGGCCGTCGTCGCGTCCTGCGTACAGCTCTACTCGGTCGGCTACCTGCAGAAGGACCCGAGGTATCCGACGTACGCGGCCCAGGTCTCGCTGTTCACCGCGGCCATGATGCTCGTCGTCGTCTCCGGTGACCTGCTTGCGCTCGTGGTCGGCTGGGAAGTCATGGGCCTGTGCTCCTACCTGCTGATCGGCCACTACCGCGACTTACCCGAGGCTCCCGGGGCTGCGGTCAAAGCCTTCTTGGTCACCCGGGTCGGTGACATCGGCTTCCTGCTCGGAGTGCTGCTGCTCGGTGGCGCCGTGGGTAGCTTCCGGATCACCGACGTTCTCTCCGCTGCCGGTTCGATCGACCCGATGACGTTGACGGTGGCTACCCTTCTCCTGCTGCTGGGGATTGTCGGCAAGAGCGCTCAATTTCCCTTGCACACTTGGCTTCCCGACGCCATGGCGGGGCCGACTCCGATCAGTGCCCTTATTCATGCAGCCACGATGGTTGCGGCCGGGGTGTTCGTGGTGATGCGTCTCTATCCGGTGTTCCTCGCCGCGCCGACCACAGTCATCGTGCTGGCGATCAGCGCGTCGATCACCATGCTGCTGGGAGGTCTGTGCGCCCTCGCTCAAGACGACATCAAGCGAGTGCTGGCCTGGTCGACGATCAGCCAACTCGGTTACATGACCGGGGCACTGGCCGCCGGTGGGTACACCCAAGGCGGCTTCCATCTGGTCTCGCATGCCGCCTTCAAAGCCCTGCTGTTCCTGGCCGCCGGGGTGGTACTGCAGCACGTAGGAACCGCCCTGATGAGCGAACTCGGCGGGCTGTGCCGCGCGATGCCGGTGACCTTCGTCGTCACGTTGCTGGGCTTGTTGGCCCTCGTCGGAGTGCTGCCGCTGTCCGGCGGATTCAGCAAGGATGCGGCACTCGAGTCGGCGTGGGCAGCCGTACGGGGCGAGTCCTCGGTTCTTTCGGCCTCCCCGCTGGCAACGATCCTGCTGATCTGCATGCTCGGGACGGTGTTGGTCACCGCCGCCTACGCCACCCGGCTGCTGCTGCGAACCTTCTTCGGCGAGCCGGTTCCTGGCGGTTTGGACGAAAACCGCCAGCGGGCAGGGGATCCGGGGCCCGCCATGCGCTGGCCCCTGCTGGTTCTTGCTGTGCCGACTGTGGCGCTCGGAGCGGGAATCGGATGGTTGCCTGACTACCTCGGAACTCCGCTGGCTGCAGGTGCCAGCGCGGCACTCGGACCCGGTCCGCTGCCCGGTCGGCTCACTCCGCAGCCAACCGAATCGCTGATCGCCGCGGCGCTGATCGTGCTGGGAGCTGGTGCGACGTACCTCGTCTGGCGGGCGGCACCGACCCGTGGCCCAGTACGGATATTGCGCCGGAGCGCCGTGGCTCTGCGCCGCGGGCTCTACCTCGACGAGGTCCAGCACGCGTTCGTCGTACGGCCCTACCGCCGGCTGGCGACCACTTTGTCCACTGTGGACGAGGTGGGCGTCGACGGACTCGTCGACGGCGCGGCCGAGGCAACCAGCAACCTGAGCCGTGGCCTGTCGCGGGCGCATCCCCGGCTGCCCAATCTGGCAGTCACCGGCCTGATCGTCAGTACGACGGTCCTGGTGACGATCCTGGTCGTGCTGTCATGAGCCGAGAGCGAGTGAGCATCGCAGCGAGGAACGAGCGAGGCGCGGAGCGAGCGGTGCGCCGGAGCCGAGCATCGCAGGAGATGCTCGGCGGGGCGAACGGTCCGACCGCAGCGCGATCTGCATACTTGCCGCCGGGCGGCTCCGAGGAGCGGAGGCGACTCGCGCGCGGAGCGCGCCGTGACACAGCGCACGAGGCGGGGCACCAGTGACTCTGCTGGTCCTCGCTCTGCCGTTGGTTGGCTCCATCGTGCTGGCGCTGTGGCCGCGCAACCCCGATCTGAGTCCGCGGATCTTCGGCACGGCGATCGCCGCCGCCACGCTGGTAGCTGCGTTGTTCCTGCTGCCCGGTCTCCGGACCGACGACACCGGCGAAGCCCCCGGCGCGGCATTGAACCCGAGGCACGAGGTGGACCTGCCCTGGCTGGAGGTCATCGACGTACGCCTGCACCTCGGTGTGGACGGGATCAGCGTGCCGTTGATCCTGCTCACCGCTCTGTTGACCCTGCTCGGCATGGTGCACAACTGGGTCGAGCGCCCGGACCGGCCGGCACTGTTCTGCGCGATGGTGTTGCTGCTCGAAGTCGGCGCGCTGGGGACGTTCATGGCCCTGGACCTGGTGGTGTTCTTCGCCGCCTTCGAGGTCGTACTGATCCCGATGTACTTCCTCATCGCGCGATGGGGCGGACCGGGCGGGGCCGCGGCGGCGCTGAAGTTCGCGGTCTACACGCTGACCGGATCTGCCGCCCTGTTGATCGGCCTGGTGTTCATCTACGCCTCGACTGGCACCTTCGACCTCGTCGAACTCTCCGAACGCGGGGGAGGCGGCATCTCCACCGCCGTACAACTGGCGGCCTTCGGTGCCTTGTTCGTCGGGTTCGCTGTGAAGTCGCCGTTGTGGCCGCTGCACACCTGGCTGCCACCGGCGCACACCGAGGCGCCGACGGTCGGCTCGGTCCTGCTGGCCGGGGTGCAACTGAAGATGGGTACCTACGGGTTGGTCCGGATCGGGCTACCGGTCCTGCCCGAGGGAGCCCGTGCGCTGGCCCCGCTGCTGGCCGTCCTGGCGGTCACCGGGATCGTGGTAGCGGCGCTGGCCTGCTATACGCAGAACGACCTCAAGCGGCTGATCGCGTACTCATCGGTGGGCCATATGGGCTTTGTCCTGCTGGGTATCTCGACTCTGACGGCGGTGGGGATCAACGCCGCGCTGCTGGCCAATGTCGCCCACGGGCTGATCACCGGTCTGCTGTTCTTCCTCGTCGGCGCGGTGAAGTCCCGGTTCCATACCGGTCAACTCGACGAACTCGGGTCCGGTCTATGGACCCGCTTGCCTCGGTTGGGCTTCGCCCTGGTCTTCGCCTGCGTGGCCAGCCTCGGGCTGCCCGGTCTGGCCGGGTTCTGGGGCGAGGCGATGGCGGTGTACGCCTCGTTGCACCCGGCCGCTGGACTCTCGCGGCCGCTGTACGCGGTCCTGGCTGTCGTTGCGGCGGTCGGTGCGGCGATGACCGCTGTCTACTTCCTGCGACTCCTGCGTCGGCTGGTGGTCGGCCCGGTCACCGTGACAACGGCTCCTGCCCAGCACCACAAGGTCCGAGCCGTGGACCTCTGGGCGATCGAGCGGGTCGTCTACATTCCGCTGCTCCTGCTCACCCTGGCGCTCGGCCTGTACCCGGCACTGGCGCTCGGACTGACCGAGGGACCGGTCGCTGCGCTGGTCCAGGCGGTGGCGATCGGTTGATGACTGTGCAGTCGATCTCCTGGGCGCCGTTGGCCCCGGTTCTGGTGCTTGTCGGCGGGCTGGTCCTGGTCCTGCTCGCCGATCTGGTGCTGCCACTACCCGGCCGCCGAAGCGTCCTGCCCGGCGTCTCGGCGCTGGCCTGCCTCGGCGCAGCCGGCAGTGCGGCATGGCTGGGCCAGAGCGAGGCAACCCGCGGCACGTTCTGCTCGGCGCCGGGCTCGGCGACCGGCTCGGCTCAGGATTCGCGGTGCTCCTACGTACTGGGCCAGACTGCGGTCTTCCTCACCGTCGTGCTGTGCCTGGCCGCAGCAGCCGTGCTGGTTCTCGCGCTGGCCCAACTACGTGCTGATGTCGAGGGGGTGACGCCTGCGGGGGAGTACTGCCTGGTGTTGTTGTCGGCCACGATCGGTGCGGTCATCGTGGCCGGTTCGCGCGACTTGATCACCCTCGTCGTGGGGCTGGAGACCCTGACCGTCCCGATGTATGCCGCCGTCGCGTTCCGCCGCGGTTCGACCGCCGGCACCGAGGCAGCGCTGACATTTCTGGTCGTCTCGGTCACGTCGACTGCATTGATGCTGTTGGGGATCGGCTTCCTGTACGGACTGACCGGCACGATGCACCTCGACGGGCTGGCCGAGGCACTGAGCACCGCAGGTGGGGTCGGTGACCTCGCTGTGTCCGATCTCGCGGTGGTGTTGCTCCTGGCCGGCCTCGCATTCAAGGTCGCCGCCGTACCGTTCCACGTCTGGGCTCCGTCGACCTATCAGGGCGCGCCGATCCCGGTGGCGGCCTACCTCTCCTCGGTCTCCAAGGCGGGAGGGATCGCCGGGCTGATCGCCGTCCTTCCCGCAGTCTCGGCCGGGTCGCCGATCGCGATGACCTGGATCGCTCTGCTGGCGGCGGTGTCGATGACGGTCGGCAACCTGGTCGCCATGCGGCAGCGCCATCTGGTCCGGCTGCTCGCCTGGTCCGGGATCGCGCAGACCGGCTATCTGCTGGTCGGACTGTCGGTCCTGTCAGGTCGCTCGGATCAGGCGGAAAGCGGGGCCGGCGCCACCCTGGCCTATCTCGCCATCTATCTCCTGATGACCGTGGGGGCCTTCGCCTGCATTGCCGCAATCGGGCCCACGGCGCGCAGTGCCGATCCAGCGGGGCAGGGCGGGTCCCTGGGCGAGGGGCCCTCTATCGAGGCGCTTCGGGGACTGGCCGGCGCCCACCCGCGGATCGCCGCGGCCCTGGCGTTGTTCCTGATCGGGCTGGCCGGACTGCCTCCGGCGCTGCTGGGACTGTTCGGCAAGGTGGTCGTGGTCCGGGCCGCATTCACCGGCGATGCCGGCTGGCTCGGCATCTTCGTGGCGCTCAATACCGTGATTGCTTTCGTCTACTACCTCCGCGTCGCGGGCATGCTGTTCACCCGTACCGGGGTGATTTCCGAGGTAGGCATTTCCAGCGCGATCGAGGCTCGACCAGCCCAATCTGGTTCCACCGCTTCAGTGTCCAGTGCGACCGGAGTCCTCGTTGCGGCGCTGGCGGTGCTCGCAATCGTGGCCGGATTCTGGCCGGATCTGATCATCGGTGCCGCCCCTCTGTTGGCACCTTTCGGTGCAGGGTGATTGCGCCGGAACAGGGAACGCGACCACACCACGGCGCGTTGATCTGAGCGTGCATCGCTGGAGCAACGGGCTGAAGACCGCCGCCCTGCTCGGCGTGATGGGCGGACTGATCCTTCTGGTCGGCAGTTTCTTCGGCAGGTCAGGACTGTTCATCGCTCTGGTTCTCGCGCTGGGGGTCAACGGTTACGCGTACTTCTTCTCCGACAAGCTTGCTCTCAAGGCCATGCGTGCCTACCCGGTCAGCGAGACGCAGGCGCCGGCCCTGTACGCGATCGTGCGCGAGCTGGCTACCGAGGCACATCAACCGATGCCACGGCTCTACATCAGTCCGACCAACCAGCCCAATGCCTTTGCCACCGGCCGTAATCCGCGCAACGCGGCCGTGTGTGTGACGGAGGGGATCGTCGAGATTCTTGACCCGCAGGAGCTACGTGGGGTCCTTGCCCACGAACTGTCCCACGTCTACAACCGGGACATCCTGATCTCCTCGGTCGCCGGCGCCATGGCCACCGTGATCACCTACTTGGCGCACATGGCGATGTTCAGCGCATTGTTCGGTGGCCGCGGTGAGGATCGCGGCGGCGGAAACGCACTGGGCAGCCTGCTGCTGGTCTTCCTGGGACCGGTCGCTGCGGGCCTGGTGCAGATGGCGGTCAGCCGTAGCCGTGAATACCAGGCCGACGCCTCGGGCGCCCAGCTGTCCCAGGACCCCCTGGCACTTGCCCGGGCGCTACGCAAGCTCGATCGCGGAACCAAGGCACTTCCGTTGCCCCAAGAAGATCGGCTCGTCACCACCAGTCACCTGATGATCGCCAACCCCTTTCGGCCCGGTGGCATGGCGCAGATGTTCGCCACCCATCCACCGATGGAACAGCGGATAGCTCGACTCGAAGAGCTGGCCCGCGGCCTCGGCCAGCTCTGACCCGGCCCGCGCTCAGCGGTAGTTGGTGAACTGCAGCGACACCCCGAAGTCGCCGCCTTTGAGCAGCGAGATCACGTCCTGCAGATGATCTTTCTTCTTGGCGCTGACCCTGAGCTGGTCGCCCTGGATCTGGGCCTGTACGCCCTTGGGCCCCTCGTCTCGGATGGTCTTCGCGATCTTCTTGGCCTGCTCGCTGCTGATGCCCTGAGCGATGGTGCCGGTCACCCGGTAGGTCTTGCCCGAGAGGGCCGGCTCACCGACCTCCAGCGACTTCAGCGAGATACCGCGTTTGATCAGCTTCTCCTTGAAGACCTCGATGGCCGCCAGCGTGCGCTCCTCGGTGTCGGCCTGCAGCACGACGCCGCTCTCCCCGGCCCACTCGATGCCGGCATTCGCCCCGCGAAAATCGAAGCGTTGAGCCAGTTCCTTGGCGGTCTGGTTCAGGGCGTTGTCGATCTCCTGTCGCTCCACCTTGCTC
>JACCQS010000485.1 GCA_013814015.1 Geodermatophilaceae bacterium
TCAGTACATGGCGCCTGCGCCGAGGCTGAGAGCCGTTAGGGTGCAGGCCGTGCCCGCCCGCTTGGTTGTCCTGGCTTCGGGATCGGGGACCCTCCTGCAGGCACTACTGGATGCCCAATCGGATTCGTATCCGGCCGAGGTCGTCGCCGTGGTCGCTGACCGGGCCGATTCCCATGCGCTGGTGCGGGCCGGGCGGCACGGCGTTGCGGCCGACGTAGTGCCCTTCGGCGGTTTCCCGGATCGAGACACATGGGACACGGCGTTGGGCGACATGGTCGCCGCCCATCAGCCGGACCTGGTGGTGCTGACCGGCTTCATGAAGATCCTCAGCCCAGACTTCCTGCACCGCTTCCCCGGTCGGGTGATTAACACCCATCCCGGGTTGCTCCCGGACTTTCCCGGTGCCCATGCCGTTCGGGACGCACTGGCGGCCGGCGCGACGGTCACCGGCGCCAGCGTCATCTGGGTGGACGAAGGGATCGACACCGGGCAGCTGATCATCCAAGCCGAGGTGCCGGTGCTTGCCGGCGACGACGAACCGAGGCTGCACGAGCGGATCAAGGCGGTGGAGAGGGACATGTTGGTGCGCGTAGTCGCGAGCATCCTCACTGGACAACATGTCATGGCACAGGGCGAGGGAGCATGACCGTTGTGGCCATGCGCCGGGCGTTGATCGGCGTCTACGACAAGTCCGGCCTGGACCAACTCGCAACCGGGCTCGTCGAGGCAGGCGTCGAGATCGTGTCCACGGGAGGAACCGCGAGGAGGCTCCAGGAACTCGGCATCGCGGTGACGCCGGTCGAGACGATCACCGGGTTTCCCGAGGCGCTCGACGGCCGGGTGAAGACACTTCACCCCGCAGTGCACGCCGGGATCCTGGCCGACCGGCGCAAACCGGAACATGTTGCTGCATTGGATGACTTGGGCATCGCTGCCTTCGACCTGGTGGTCGTGAACCTGTACCCCTTCCGGGAGACCGTGGCCTCGGGTGTCTCCGCGGAGGAGTGCATCGAGCAGATCGACATCGGCGGACCGGCCATGGTGCGTGCGGCAGCCAAGAACCATCCGTCGGTGGCCGTCGTCGTTGATCCGGATCGCTATGCCGAGGTTCTGACGGCGGTCCGGGCGGGCGGCTTCAGCCTGAGCCAGCGACAGGCACTAGCCGCGGATGCATTCCGGCACACGGCCAGCTATGACATCGCCGTTGCTTTGTGGATGGGCAACGTGCTCGCCCCGGACGAGTCGGGCTTCCACCAATGGTCGGCCGGGTCCTGGGATCGCGGAGCGGTGCTGCGCTATGGAGAAAACCCACACCAGCGCGCGGCGCTCTACCGGCACTGGCGACCCGGCCTGGCACACGCTGAACAGCTGCATGGAAAGGAGATGTCCTACAACAACTACGTCGACACCGACGCCGCGCTGCGCGCCGCCTACGACCATGCCGACCCCTGCGTGGCGATCATCAAGCATGCGAACCCGTGCGGGGTTGCCGTCGGCGCCGACCTCGCGCAGGCACACCGGAAGGCGCACGCCTGCGACCCGGTGTCGGCCTTCGGTGGAGTGATCGCGGTCAACCGCGAGATCGATCTCGCGATGGCCGAACAGGTAGCCGAGATCTTCACCGAGGTCGTCGTGGCCCCAGGGTTTTCCGATCAGGCGCTCGCGGTGCTCACCGCGAAGAAGAACCTCCGGCTGCTCCGGCTTCCGTCGGCTACTGCCGCGGATCCGATCGAGATGCGGGCGATCAGCGGTGGCCTCCTGATGCAGACCGTGGACCGGCTGGACGCACCCGGGGACGATCCGGCGACCTGGACGTTGGCATGTGGACCCGCGGCCGACGAACAGACGATGGACGATCTGGTCTTCGCCTGGCGCGCCGTACGTTCGGTGAAGAGCAACGCGATCCTCCTGGCCACTGACCGGGCGAGCGTCGGAATCGGGATGGGACAGGTCAACCGGGTCGACTCCGCACGCCTTGCCGTGAGTCGGGCAGGGAAGCGAGCGGCCGGCTCGGTGGCTTCCTCCGACGCCTTCTTCCCGTTCGCCGACGGACTGGCGGTGCTCGCCTCGGCGGGTGTCCGTGCGGTCGTGCAGCCGGGTGGGTCGGTCCGTGATCCGGAGGTCACCGAGGCGGCAGCAGATGCCGGCATCACGATGTACCTGACCCAGACCCGGCACTTCCTCCACTGACTCGGCGTGATTCGCGATGGAGCTTCCAGAGCCGGGTGCCGAGATGGTCGACGAACACTTCGACGGGGCCGACTGGGACGGACTGGAACTGGTGGGTGTGACCTTCCGTCGCTGTCACTTTCTCGAGGCCTCGATGGTGGAGCTACGAATCGAGCGATGTGTCTTCGAGGAATGCACGCTGACCGGCGTACGACTGAATGCCGCTCAGCTCACCGACACCGCGCTGCGCTCGTCGACCTTGGCCAAGGCCGTACTGTTCGGTGCCTCGTTTCGAAGTTGCTCGTTGCTCGGGACGTCATTCGCCGGAGCCGACGTGCGCGGCATGCAGATCTCCGACTGCGACCTGTCCTACGTGGTCCTGCGCGGGGTCGACGCCTCCAAGCTCGACCTGTCCGGGACGCGAATGCGCGAGATCGACGCAACCGACGCCGATCTGCGGGGTACCGATCTCCG
>JACCQS010000013.1 GCA_013814015.1 Geodermatophilaceae bacterium
GCGCACATTGTCACGATCGCGGAAGCTGGCGTGGACAATCTGCGTGCGCCCATCAAGAACCCCTCGGGCAGAAACGAATGGCGGCTCAAGAATGACGCAGTCACCAGTGAGCGGGACGCTAGCAGCGCCCCGTCGGTCTGGCTAGAGGCGGCTGGGTTTGGGTGACGGCGCCTTGCCGGGCGGCCGGGAGTAACGTGCGCGGGCGGAGACGAGGAGGAAGAATGCGACTGTTCGGACGTAAGAAAGGTCGAAGCGGCCAGGGTGGCGGCGCAGGCCAGCACCTGCTGCAGTTCGCCAAGAGCCGCCAGGGGGTGGAGGCCTACGTCGAACCGAGAAACGAGGTCGGCGACCTGACTGTTGCCCTGATTGCTGCCGACGGCGAGTGGACCCGTAGGCGGATCCCGAACGTGGAAACGGTGCGCAGGTTCGGCGGGCAGCTCGGCGTCCCGGTGCACGACGTCGCGACCGACGGTTATCCGGACAAGATGCGCGAGACGAGCGTCGAGAACATCGCCCGCCCCAGCTGAGCCCACGGGCGGGCTGCCGGTAAAGTCTTCAGTTCTGGCCACCGAGCAGTTGTGGAGATTTCAGGGTGACCGCGCCGACGTACCAACTGACCCATCTGGCCGCCCTCGAGGCGGAATCCCTGCACATCTTCCGCGAGGTCGCCGCCGAGTTCGAACGGCCGGTGTTGCTGTTCTCCGGCGGCAAGGACTCCGCGGTGATGCTCTGGCTGGCCCTGCGGGCATTCGCCCCCGCGCCGATCCCGTTCCCGGTCATGCACGTCGACACCGGGCACAATTTCCCCGAGGTCATCGAGTACCGCGACCGGATCGTGGCCGAGACCGGGATCCGGCTCGAGGTCGCCAGCGTCCAGGCCGCGATCGACTCCGGGCGGATCACCGAGAACCCGGACATCGACCCCAACCGCAACCAGCTGCAGATCATCCCGCTGCTCGACGCCATCACCGAGCATCGTTTCGATGCCGTCTTCGGCGGGGCACGTCGCGACGAGGAGCGGGCCCGGGCGAAGGAGCGGGTCTTCTCCTTCCGGGACGAGTTCGGCCAGTGGGATCCCAAGAACCAACGCCCCGAGCTGTGGTCGATCTACAACGGCCGACACCACCGTGGCGAGCACATCCGGGTCTTCCCATTGTCGAACTGGACGGAATCCGACATCTGGCACTACATCCGCGACGCAGAGGTGCCGATTCCCAGCATCTATTACGCGCACGAGCGGGACGTCTTCCTGCGCGACGGCATGCTGCTGGCCGCGGGTTTGTGGACCCACCCCCGCGAGGACGAGGTCGTCGAGCGGCGCACCGTGCGCTATCGCACGATCGGTGACGCGACCTGCACGGGTGCCGTCGCTTCTTCTGCGGCCACCATCGCCGAGGTCATCGACGAGGTCGACGCCACCCGGATCACCGAGCGTGGGGCGACCCGAGCAGATGACCGCGCGAGCGAGGCAGCGATGGAAGACCGCAAACGGGATGGGTACTTCTGATGGATTTGCTCCGATTGGCTACCGCCGGCTCGGTCGACGACGGGAAGTCGACCCTGATCGGACGGCTGCTCTACGACAGCAAGTCGATCTTCGAGGACCAGCTCACCCACGTCGAGGACGTCAGCCGGCGCCGGGGGCTGGGCCAGGCCGATCTGGCGCTGCTGACCGACGGCCTTCGAGCCGAGCGTGAGCAGGGCATCACGATCGACGTGGCCTACCGGTACTTCTCGACCCCGCGGCGGCGGTTCGTGCTGGCTGACACCCCCGGTCACCCGCAGTACACCCGCAACATGGTCACCGGCGCTTCGACGGCCAACCTCGCTCTCGTCCTTGTCGACGCCCGCAACGGCGTCCTCGAACAGACCCGCCGGCACGCATTCCTCGCGACTCTGCTCCACGTCCCGCACATCGTCCTGTGCGTGAACAAGATGGATCTCGTCGACCACTCCCAGGAGCGCTTCAACGAGATCCGCGACGAGTTCGGCGCGTTCGCCGCGAAACTCGATGTCGGTGACCTCTCGTTCATCCCGGTCTCGGCCCTCAACGGCGACAACATCGTCAGCCGGTCGATGTCCATGCCGTGGTACGAGGGTCCCTCCCTGCTGCATCATCTCGAAGAGGTGCACATCGCCTCGGACCGTAACCTCGTCGACGTACGGTTCCCGGTCCAGTACGTGATCCGGCCGCGTGACGACAAGCACCACGACTACCGGGGCTATGCCGGTCAGGTTGCCGGCGGTGTGCTGGCGGTCGGCGACACCGTCGAGGTGCTTCCGTCCGGCATGCAGTCCACGATCTCGCACATCGACACCCCGGAGGGTCCGGTCGACGAGGCGTTCGCGCCGATGTCGGTCGTGATCCGACTGACCGACAACATCGATGTCTCCCGAGGCGACCTGATCTGCCGGCCGCAGAACCAACCGGTGATGACCCAGACCGTCGAGGCAGTGGTGTGCTGGATGAGCGGCACGCCGAGACTTCAGGCGGGTGGCCGCTACCTGCTCAAGCACACCCACCGCTGGTCCAAGGCGATCGTGCGGGATCTGAAGTACCGGATCGACGTCAACACCATGCACCGTGAAGAGGGCGTGCAGGCCTTGGGGCTCAACGACATCGGCCGGGTCACCCTGCGTCTGGCGCAGCCGATCTTCGCCGACGAGTACCGACGCAACCGCACGACCGGAAGTTTCATCCTGGTCGACGAGGCCACCAACAACACCGTCGGCGCCGGAATCATCACCAACGCCGGCTAGCCCATGGCCCTGGTCAGTCCAGAGGACGTCGCCAGCGTAGGCCGGGAAAGCGGGCGAATCCGCGGTCGTCGGTGACCCATTCGCAGCCTGACTCGATGGCGAGCGCGGCAAGGTAGGCGTCGGCCACGTCCTGGCCGCGCACCGGGGTGCGCAGGCACAGATCCGTGAATATCTCGAAGTGTCGGCGACCCGGCTGGATTCGTTGACAATTCTCGCGCCCGAGGAGGCTTCGAACGCTCTTGACCGCGTTCTCGATGGGCATCGGCGTGACGTAGACCCGACGATCGGTCACGATTCGGACGAAAGCGCTGCAGACTAGTTCGCTCAGCCCAAAGGGGTCGGGACCGGTCACTGTCCTCTCGAGAAATGCTCGATATCCATCGTGGCCGGGAGCGTCCTGCTTGTGCGCGTTGATCAGGACATTGACGTCAAACAGTTGCATCAGTGGTGCTGCCGTGCAGCTGGGATTGCGGCCCGTACTTCTCGATATCGTCCTGCTCGAAGATCTGCTTATAGAAGACGGGATCTTTCGGATCCAGACCTGGCTGAAGGTCGCTGGCAAACGTGGTCTGCACTCGGTATGGAACGGGATCGGCCGGAACCTGTCCGGACAGGAGACGTCTGAGGGCGTCCTCGATCACGCTCGTGAGCGTGCGATTTTCCGTGGCCGCCCGCAGCTTGGCTTGTCGGACGAGGTCGTCGTTCAGGTTCAAAGTGGTGCGCATGCAGATAAGCATACGAGGATAGGCAGACATCTGCCTAAGCCAACGTGACGCCCCTCAATCGCAGGTAGACCGCGATCGCGTCGGCTGACTCTTCGACCGCCAACTGCGAAGTGTCGATCACCACGTCTGGCCGCGAAGGCAGTTCGTACGGATCGGAGACGCCCGTGAACGAGGCGATCTCACCGGTCCGCGCCCTGGCATAGAGACCCTTCACATCGCGTGCTTCGCAGACCTCCAGCGGTGTCGACAGGTGCACCAGACCGAAGACGCCGTACTCCTCCACCATGTCGCGGGCCTGCTCCCGGGCACCGTCGTAGGGCGCTATGGCGGCGATGATGACGGCGCCTCCATGCCGGACCACCTCCGCGGCGACCCAGCCGATCCGACGGATGTTCAGATCGCGGTCCTCGCGGCTGAAGCTCAATCCGTGGGAGAGCATTGTCCGAACGATGTCCCCATCGAGGACCGTCACCGCACGCTGGGGTGTCCACCGACGCAACAGTTCCTCGGCAACTGTGGACTTGCCCGCACCGGAAAATCCGGTGAGCAGGACCGCGAAACCCGGACCGGTGGTGGGGGTCACTGACAGCACTCCTTGGATTGCGGACTGGGGATGGAGGACGGCGAAGGGTACGGCGAAGGGCGGTTCAACGATCCGAACCAGAGACCCAGGCATCTTCGTCGGTGAGCAGTGCAGCGATGTCCTCGGGTAGCCGACCGGCGAGGACGTCGGCCAACGTGACTCGCTCCAGGACGGATCGATAACTTGCTCGGGCGGCCACCCAGACCTTGGTCAGCTCCCGCGCGACTCCCGGATAGTCCACATCTTCGGGGCGCGAACCGTGGATGTCGGCGAGAAATCCCTGCTCGACTCGCATGATGTCGGCGATAGAGATCTCCGCCGCGGGTCGGCCAAGGCGGTAACCCCCCTCGCGGCCACGGGTACTGGCGACCAGACGGGCGGCGGTCAGGTCGGCCAGGATGGACTGCAGGAAGCGAACGGGAATCCGCTGCGCGGCCGCGATGCGCTCGGAGGTGAGCGGCTCCGGCCCGCCGGCTGCGAGTTCCAGGGTGGCGCGAATGGCGTAGTCCACCCGCGCCGAGATCCTCACCCAAGCATTATGCTCGGTGCCGAAACGGGTGTGGCATCCTCGCCCGGTGACCGGCAAGCCACCAGCCGGGACAGTCGTGGCAGCCGCCATCGTCCATGGAGGCGAGGTTCTGGCCGCACAACGGTCGGCCCCACCCGAACTGGCTGGAATGTGGGAGTTCCCCGGCGGCAAGGTCGAACCGGGCGAGACCGAATTCGAGGCGCTCATCCGTGAGTGTCAGGAAGAGGTCGGCGTCACCATCGCTCCGGACCGATTTCTCGGTGAGGTGCCCAACCCGTACGGCAGCGGGAGCGTACGGCTGTGGTCTGCGGTCCTGAGCGATCCTGACGGAGGCTCGCCCGTTGCTCTGGAGCACCTGGAACTGCGCTGGCTGAGTGCCGAGGAGTTGTCCAGTGTGGACTGGCTGCCCGGAAATCGTCAGTTCGAGGCCGCCGTCCGCCTACTTCTTTCCGAGTGAAGGCCACCTTCTGCCAATAGGTTCGATAGAAGGCGTCCTTCACTCAGAAACCGAGCTCAGGGCTTGGTGGTGGGCGCCTTTGCTCGGCCGCTGCCCTTCGCAAGACCGATCTTCGAGCCCAGCCACACGACCGGGTCGAATTTGCGATCGGCCACGCGCTCCTTCATCGGAATCAACGCGTTGTCGGTGATCTTGATGTGTTCGGGGCAGACCTCGGTGCAGCACTTGGTGATGTTGCAGTAGCCGAGCCCGT
>JACCQS010000090.1 GCA_013814015.1 Geodermatophilaceae bacterium
CCTGCTCGACCTCGACGGTCTCGGAGGGATCCCCGGTCGCGCAGGCGACGTCGGTCGGTGCCACGGGCGTGGCGATCGCTACCGCGATCGCTTCAGGAGAGGCCAGAGTCGTGAACTCCGGCCCGATGGCGATGTCGATCAGATCGTCGGAGCGGGTGTCCCGGATCAGCGTGATGCCAGGGACGAACAGCGCGACATAAGCGGCCTGGTCACCTCCGCGCGGGCCGTAGCGCAATTCACCGACAGCGAGGACTTCACGCCCGCTCCGGTCATTGTCGGTCTCAGTGACGGCGAAACCTCGGCCCACGAACTCAGCGCTCACCTGAGCGGCGAGCCCTTCTGTCTCCGTGCCATTCAGAATGCGCAGCCGAACAGTGGTCGGATCCAGCGCGGTCACCGTTGGCGGCGCCGGGCATTCGTCGGCGGCGGCACCCGGGCGATCCTGATCGTTCTGCAGGACCTTGAACCAGACACCGAGTGCCACGACCGCGAGGATGACGAGAAAGATCAGTGGCGGAATCGGCCGGCGTGAGGAGACCCGTCGGCGCACCGGCGGTGGTGCCTGAGGCGGTCGGATACCGGCAGTGGGGCCGACCGGATGTGCCGGAGAAGGGACTCCGTAACTGGCCGGGGGCGGAGGTGCCGCACGATATTCGGGTGCCATGGTGCGAGTCAGACTAATGGTGGCCCCGATGATGCGCAGACATCCCGGCCCAGGGCATCAAGTGGCCATCTGTGGGTACGGGGTACATTCGCGCGCGCCTGCTCCGGTCACTCGCTTGCGCGGGCACAATTCGGTGCCGCGCTGCGTTACCCAGACGCGGTGCTCGGATCGAGCTCCGTACCGACCGCCCGCGTGGCGGCAGACATTCCCTGGAGGGACGCATACCCACATGGCTACTGACTACGACGCCCCTCGCCGCAATGAGGCCGACGAGATCGGCGAGGATTCTCTCGAGGAACTCAAGGCTCGTCGCGCCGAGGCACAAGCAGCGTCGGTCGACGTGGACGAGACTGATTTCAACGAAAGCCTCGAACTCCCCGGCGCCGACTTGTCCAACGAAGAACTGACCGTCCGCGTCCTGCCCAAGCAGGAGGACGAGTTCACCTGCTCATCGTGTTTCCTGGTGCATCACCGCAGCCGGTTGGCCGGCACCCGCAAGGGCGCTCCGATCTGCCGAGACTGCGCCTAGCGGTACGTGCCTCGACGACAGGCTGTCGTACCCGGCGCTGAGCTGGCGGTGTCCGTGGAGCAATCCACGCCGCTCGACAAGGCCGCCGGGGCGCTCAGCGACGCTGTAAGCAGGCTGACCGGCGGTAGCGCTGACCGATCCGCCGCGACCGACGAAGCTGCGGCCGCCCAGCGCGACGACGGGGTGCACAAGGACAGCGCGGTGTCGGCCATCAGCGGCGTGGTATCCAGTCTGGCCACCGCTGCCAAGGTCGGCGGCAGGGGGGCCGTGGTCGGTGGCGGCCTTCTCGCCGAGTTGCTGGCCACCACCGCAACGCGACTTCCGTTGCGGGACAAAGCCACCCTGACGACCCAACACCCTGGCCTGGATACCGAGCAGCTCGCCGACAGCCTGGTCGCGGCTGCCACCCGAGTCTCCGGCACGATCGGCGGCGCGGCTGGTGGCCTGGCCGCGGCTCAATGGCTGGCCACGCCCAGTCTGATCGTCGTACCGGTCGAGCTGGCTGCCGAGACCCTCCTGGTGGCGGCAGTGGAGTTGAAGTTGGTCGCCGAACTGCACGAGATCTACGACGCTCGCCCGCCCGGCCAGCTCAGCGAGCGAGCTCCGGCCTATCTCGGCTCCTGGACGACGCAGCGCGGGCTCAGCGGCGAGGGGCAGAGGGTGGGTCTGGCCTCCCGGCTGGCTTCGGCGGGCACCGCGGCCCTGCGCAAACGAATCACCGGGCGACTCGCTCGAAATCTGGGCTCCTTCCTGCCGTTCCTGGCCGGCGCCGTGATCGGTGCCCGTAATAACGCCTCCGGCACTCGCAAGCTCAGCCAACGCCTTCGCGCCGACCTCGCCGTCGGACCCCAGCGCATCGCGAGCCAGCGAGTCGGCCGGCCCTAGCCGGGGCTCAGACCGAGACAGCCGCCCACGACAGTTCACCGGTAGCGTGCCGGGCGTGCCGAGACCAGTTCACGATCAGCCGGAGATCCAGCAACCCATTGTCGATGTGCACCTTCTCAATGGCTTTCTACCGACCTATGCGCTGCCCGGAGATGCCGGAGCAGACCTTTCGATCGCCGAGGATGTCGAGTTGGCCCCCGGCGAGCGGGCGCTGGTCGGCACCGGGATCGCGATCGCACTGCCCTTCGGCTATGCCGGATTCGTCCATCCACGATCCGGTCTGGCCACCCGTTCCGGGGTGACCCTGGTCAACTCACCGGGCACGATCGATGCGGGCTACCGAGGAGAGATCAAACTCAACCTGATCAACCTCGATCCACGTAAGACCGTGACGCTGCGCCGCGGCGACCGGGTGGCCCAGCTCATCATCCAACCCGTCGCCAGCGCGGTCTTTCGGGAATGCGCCGACCTGCCGCTGTCCCAGCGCGGAGCCGGCGGACACGGGTCCACCGACGCCATCGTCGTACACAACCACAGGAGCTGAACCGAGAATGCCCTTCGGACGTAAGCGTCGACTCGATCGCAGTGCGCGCGAACGGGGAGTAGCGCCAGAGATCGAGGACCGGCACCACGACGACGAACGCGAGGCCACCACCGGGCCCTACGACATCGGTGATGCAGCCGACGACGACCTCGAGCGAGTCGATTTCGGTGCGCTGCAGATCCCCAAGACACCCGGCAACGATCTGCGGGTGAGCCTGGATGCCAAGGGCCGGGTGGTCTCGGTCTCAGTGCACCGAGACGGCTCGGCCATGCAGATCGGCGCGTACGCGGCCCCGCGGGACGGGTCAGTCTGGGTCGATCTCGGGCCTGAGCTGGCCGCATCCATCACCAAGCAGGGCGGACAGGCAAGCCAGACCGAGGGACCGTTCGGGATGGAACTGGCCGCCGAGCTTGCCGCGCAGCGGAGTTCTGGCAAAGACGGCGCGAAAGACAGCAGTGGCAATGCCGCCCGGCGTCCGGCACGGTTTGTCGGAGTGGATGGACCACGCTGGTTCGTTCGGGCTGTCCTCACCGGCCCTGCCGCCACCGACCCGGATGCAGCCGAACCCCTTCTCGAAGCGCTGCGCGAGGTGATCGTCGTACGCGGCTCTGACCCCTGCCCGGTACGGGAACCATTGCCGCTCAAGCTCCCCGCCGAACTGGCCGAGCGGTTCGGTCAGGTCGTGGACGCCGACGCCGACGCCGACAAACCATCTCCCGCTCCCACTATCACCATCTGAATGGCCGCCGCTTCCTATCCCGCGGTACGGGCGGCTCTGGAAGCCCAGTGGACGCGGCTGATCGAGGCCTTCGCCGCCACTGACCCGGATCAGCCGAGCCGGATCGTTGGCTGGTCGGTGGCCGACCTCGAACGTCATGTCTCCCAAACCGGAGAAAGCCTGGGTCGGTTGGCCGCCGAGCCACCTGCGAAGGGCGCACTGACCGGACTCGGGTCCTGGACACAAGCGCTGGCCGGGCTTCGCGAGCAGACCGCCGATGACGTTCGGAACGAGCCGGCTCCTGCGCTGGCGATCGTGGCGCCGGTCGCTCTGTCGGCCCTGGATGCCGCCGATCCGGACAAGCCGATCCGCCAGCGGACCGGCGTTCACCGCTTGGCCGACGCGGCGCTGTTCCGACTGATCGAAGGGGTCGTCCACGGCCTTGATCTGCCCGATCCGCTGCTGCCTGATCGCAGCGCACGGCGCATCGTCGTACGAGCTCTGGCCGGGCTGCTTGCCTCCTTGGCCCCCGGACGCAGCGTCGAGCTCCGAATACCACCGGACGCCGCCATACAGCTGATCGAAGGTCCTCGGCACACACGAGGTACGCCGTCGGGCGTCGTGGAGACGGACCCGGCCAGCTTCCTGCGTCTGGCGACCGGACGAATGACGTGGAGCGGCGGAGTCGAGCATGGCCTGGTGCGGGCCAGCGGGAAACGCACCGATCTCTCGGAGTATCTCCCCCTACTGGCCTGAGGCACACTCGTTTCTATGTCGGCAGGGATGACCCGACGTCGCTTGTTGGGGCTCGGGGCGACAAGTGCCGCTGCGGCTGCTGTCGGCAGCACATTGGGGGGTTGTGCGGCTACGTCGTCATCACAGGCAGACAATGCCGAGGTGCAAACCCTGCGGTACGGCCAAGACCCCTGTCAATTCGTCGAGTTGACGCTTCCGGTCTCCGGAGCGGGGCCGATGCCCGTAGCCGTGGTCATTCACGGTGGCTTCTGGCGCTCGGCCTATGGCCTGGAGCTCGGCCGGCCGCTGGCCAGCAGTCTGTCCGGCCGGGGTTGGGCAGCGTTGAACATCGAGTACCGCCGGGTGGGCAACGGCGGCGGATATCCGACCACCCTCGTCGACGTGGCGGCGTCCATCGACCTGCTGGCTGATGCCGGCCAGATCGGCGCCCGTGAGAACGACCTCGAACTCGACCTGGCCAGGGTGGTCGCGATCGGGCACTCTGCCGGCGGCCAACTGGCCGCATGGGCGGCCACCAGAGGGAGACAGGCCCCAGGATCACCCGGCGCCGATCCGGTGGTCGCTTTGTCAGCGGTCGTCTCCCAAGCCGGAGTCCTCGACCTCCGGGCATGCGCCAGGGAGGGGCTGGGTGCTGGTGCCGCGCAAGCCTTCCTCCGTGGTGAGCCGGATCAGGTGCCCGACCGCTACGACCAGGCGAGTCCGATCGAACATGTGCCACTGGGTGTGCCGACGCTGTGTGTGCACTCGTCAAGAGATGAGAACGTGCCGATCCGCCAGAGCGAGGGCTTCGTCGCGGCCGCGGTTGCTGCCGGGGACGACGCCGAACTGGCCACCGTCGAGGGCGATCACTTCACCGTGATCGACCCGGAGGATCCCTCCTGGGAGCGCGTACTCGACTGGCTCGACCGGCTTGATGGGCTCGGCTGATTTCGCCGCCCAACTCCTGGTGGTTGTGACGCAAACCGCCAAGGACCAAGCCCGCGTCGTAGGCTGGTGTCGTGACTGAGATCAGGCAGGAGAGCGGTAACTGGCTCTCGCGTCGCCTCCGGCGGCTGACCGCAGATCCGAACGAGCTCGATGCCGAAGCGCTGCTCTCTGACGTGCGCAAGACGGCCGGCTGCGAACCGGTGTCCCAGTGCCATCGCGGCAAGGTCGTGACGGTGACCGGACGGCTGAAGTCGGTGGTCCACTTACCGGAGGGCAGTGTGCCGACGCTGGAGGCCGAACTCTACGACGGCTCCGGGTCGGTGATCCTGGTCTGGCTCGGCCGGCGCCAGATCGCCGGAATCGAGCCGGGTCGCACGTTGACCGCCCGAGGCAGGATCGCCGAGAACCAGGGCCGTGGCGTCATCTACAACCCTTGGTACGAACTGAGTCCGGCGTGAGGGACGCTGTCTCTGAGCCCACTCCGCCCATCCAGCCGGCCCCCGAGCAGCGGTCCCTGGTCGACCGGCAGCAGATCATCAAGCAGATCGGCGGCGTGCGAGGCCTGATCGACTCGGGTTTGCCGATCATCGTGTTCATCACGGTGAATGCCTTCACCTCACTACAGGTCGCGGTGTGGAGCGCCCTCGGAGCAGGTGCGGTGCTCCTGGCGGTGCGGCTGGCCCGCCGGGAGAATGTGCAGCAGGCGATCTCGGGTTTTCTGGGCGTCGCCGTCGCTGCGTTCATAGCCCGGCAGACCGGTGAAGCACGTGACTTCTTCCTGCCCTCGTTGTGGTCGACCGCGGGCTTCGGACTCGCCTTTCTCGTCTCGGCAGTCGTGCGCTGGCCGCTCGTCGGTGTCTTCGCCGAATTGCTCTGGCCCACACCGGGCTTGCCGGACTCGAAAGCTTGGAGATCGCAGCGCGAATTGATGCGTGCCTACACCTGGTTAACACTTCTCTGGGCTGCGGTCTATCTCCTCCGCATCGCCGTACAGGGGTCGCTGTACCTCGCGAACGAAGTGACGTTGCTGGGTACGACCAAGCTCTTCATGGGCTGGCCGTTGACCGCTCTCGAGGCGCTGCTGACGGTCTACGTGGTGCGGCGGGTCCGACGGCGGATCAGCGACCCGAAGACTTCTTACTCTCCGGCCGGGTCGGGGTAAGCATCTTTTGGAGGTCCTCCTCGACCTCCTCGGATGCCACGAAGAGCAACTCGTCGGCTGCTTCGAGTGGTTCATCGGGACTCGGCACGATCACCCGCTTGCCGCGCAGGACGGTCACCAGGACCGCATCTCGAGGTAGCGACAGGTCGCCCACGGTCCTGCCGACATAGGGTGTGCCCTCGGCGAGAGTGACCTCGACGAGATTGGCCTGCCCGTGTCGGAAGGTCATCAGCCGCACCAGGTCTCCGACGGTCACCGCCTCTTCCACGAGGGCGGCCAGCACCCGCGGCGAGGAAACCGACACGTCGACACCCCAGGACTCGTCGAAGAGCCACTCATTGCGGGGGTCATTGACCCGGGCCACGACCCGGGGAACGGCGAACTCGGTCTTGGCCAGTAGGGACACCACGAGATTGACTTTGTCATCCCCGGTCGCGGCGATGACGACGTCACAGCGAGACAGTTCCGCGTCCTCGAGTTCGGCCAACTCGCAGGCGTCCGCCTGAACCCATTCCGCATCCG
>JACCQS010000110.1 GCA_013814015.1 Geodermatophilaceae bacterium
GGCCTGTCCCGCTCGGTGATCCGGGTCAGCGCCTTCTCCGAGATGCGATAGGACGTCTCGGCAAGGTCGACCATCTGAGTCGCGCGTAGCTTTGCCTCGTCGGAGTAGGTCGCCTCCGGGCACCACAGGAAGGTCTCCACCCGCGTCGCGGTCTCCCGCACCACGTTATGCGCCCACAACCCTTCGACCACGAGCATCCCCGCGCGATTGGAAGCGGTGTTGCGCTGCAGATCGACGATCTGCTTGATCCGCGGATGGGACAGGCCGATCTGCTGAAGCTCGAGGTCCATCAGGGGCCTGAGTCTAGGAGCCGGCCAGCTGCCGGTCGGGCAACGACCACAACGCAAACCCGCACGGCCGCACCCGCCAGCTCCCGAACCGCAGCCCCCGCCGGAATTAGTTGGCGTTACCCGGTTGGATAGGGACCCGTGAGCACGTCGACCCAAACCAATCCCAACCCAGCCGCCCCAACCCGAGTAGTTGTCACTGATCTCTCCAAGCGGTTTGGCACCGTTCATGCCGTCGACGGTCTCTCCTTCGTGGTCGAACCCGGGCAGGTGACCGGATTCCTCGGGCCCAACGGCGCGGGAAAGACCACCACGCTGCGGATGGCGTTGGGCCTGATCACTCCGGACTCCGGGTCGGCGACGTACGGCGCGACCCCGTACGCAGCCCTGTCCCGGCCAAGTTCGCAGGTCGGTGCGGTGCTGGAGACCGCGTTCCACCCGGGCCGCAGCGGCCGCAGCCATCTGCGTGTCTATTGCGCGGCCGCGGGGATTCCCGATGAGCGGGCCGATGCGGTCCTGGCCCAGGTGGGCATGACCGATGCCGCGAAACGCAAGACCGGTGGCTACTCCTTGGGAATGCGCCAGCGGCTGGGCCTGGCCACGGCGTTGCTCGGCGACCCTCAGGTACTCATTCTCGACGAGCCGGCCAACGGGCTCGACCCCGAAGGCATCCAGTGGCTACGCAACTTCCTGCAGCACCTCGCCCATGACCAGGGGCGGACGATCCTGGTCTCCAGCCACCTGCTTGCCGAGGTCCAGCAGACCGTCGACCGGATCGTGATCATCGCCGGTGGAAAGCTGGTTCGGGAGGGCACGATCGCCGAACTGGCGGACCCGGCGCGCGCCTCGGTCCATCTGCGTTCACCGAACGCCGCGCCGCTGCAGCAGGCTTTGATAGACGCGGGTGCCCAGGTGGAAATGATGAGACCCGGGGAGTTGACCGTACGAGGCATGCCGATCGTGGCGATCGGCCATCTCGCGTTCACCTCCGGTGTGGAACTGCATGAACTACGGACCGCAAACACCGACCTCGAGGAGATCTACTTCCGGCTGACTGCTGGCCAGGAGGAGTTCAAGGGCGCGCCCAATGTGCCCGCTGGCACTCCAGGCGCAGGACCCACCGAGCCATCCGCTGCAACGGACGCACCAGCCGCGCAGGTGAGGTCATGATCAACCTGATTCGCGCCGAACTGCGCAAACTGTTCAGCACCAAGCTGTGGCTCTGGCTGTTGCTCGGCGCCTGCGTGCTCTCCGGTGGCTCGACCGCGCTGCTGATCGGATTCTCCGACCAGGCCGCGGCCAGCCCGCAGAGCGGGATACCCCCGGTCGAGTCCGATGCCTTCAGTCAACTCGCCCTGGCCGGTGGTGCCAATGCCGTGGTCTTCTTCCTGATCTTGGGGATCATCGGGATGACGCAGGAGTACCGGCACCGTACGGCGACTCCGACGTTCCTGGTGACGCCCAAACGCGGCCAGGTCGTGCTCAGCAAACTTCTGACCTATCTCGGCATCAGCCTGTTGTTCGCCGTCCTGGTCAACGCGGTGGTCGTCGCTGTGGCACTCCCCTGGCTCAGCGCCAAGGGGGCCGCGGTGTCGCTGTCCGGTGAGAACCTCGAAGTGCTGTTGAGCTCGATCGGCGGCGCCGCGCTGTACGGGATGGTCGGTGTCGGGGTTGGCGCGCTGCTGCGCAACCAGGTCGCCGCGGTCGTCGGCGCACTGATCTATCTCTTCGTCGCCGAGCCGATCCTGCGTTCAGTCTCCGCCACCGACGGCGCTTACAAGTTCCTGCCGGGCGGCGCGCTGGAGTCCATCACCGCCACCGTGGGGAACACTGATCTGCTCCAGCGCTGGCAAGGGGCCCTGCTGCTCGCCGCGTACGGAATCGTGCTCGCCATCGCGGGCTGGGTGTTCGCCGTACGTCGCGACCTCAGCTGAAGTCACGCTTCGTGAATCGCTGGCCGGAGGACGTGCCCGAGCTCTACGACGGCACCGTACGGCTGCGCGCCCACCGCGACACCGACGTTCCCGGCATGGTCGAGATGTGCCGGGATCCGGTCAGCAACCGGT
>JACCQS010000155.1 GCA_013814015.1 Geodermatophilaceae bacterium
TGCCGTCGCGGCCGGATGACGATTCGGCCTGGCCCAGCCGGCTGCGCCTCGAACTCACTGATCTGCCTCCGGTTCATGCGGATCCACGGTCGTGTTGCCAAGAAAGACGCCGGCGGTGACAAGGCCGGCAGCGGTGACCCCCAGTACGCCGGCAACTCCGGCTCCGGCAGCGACCAGCCCGATCGCCCCAGGGAGTGCCACCTGACCAACCCGGTTGGCCATCAGCCGCAGCGACATGGCGGTCTCCCGATATCCGGTAGGTGTGGTCTCGGCCAGCCACGACATCGTCAAGGGTTGCCCGACACCCAAAGCCAGCCCCGCGATCCCGACTAGCACGATCAGGCCAGGGGCGGGCATCGGGATGGCTACCAGTGCCAGCTAGATCATCCACGGCCGACGCGCACCGGGACGTCGAGCTCGGTAGGGGTCAACGAGCCGTGGTATCCCACGAGCGCGTGTGCGCCGGGCTCTCGACGGCTCGCAGTGATGGCTGTGCCACCTCTTGCCCACGCGACCACGTCGCCGATCCGTTCCGTATGTGCTGAGCGCACTATCGGTCCGAACAGTCCCTCATCGATCGCCTGCTCCCGGGACATCACCCAAGCCCGTTCTCCGAGGACCGAGGTCCAGGCCGCCGCAACGTCCGACCCGGCGCCTGGACGGGTATGGACGTATCGCGCTCGCGGTTCGCCGGCCAGCAGGCGGACCCCGGTTGCCAGGGCAGCTGCGTCGGCGCAGCCAGGCTCGTCCTCGATCGCGTCCAGGTCGATCTTGTCACCGGCCGCGACATCGAGCATGCCGTGGTCGGCGGTGACGACCAAGGCGGTGTCCGGCGACATTCCGGACAGAATGGAGCCGACCATCGCATCGACCTGAGCTAGTTCGAACCTCCAGGCGCCACTGGAGCAGCCCCGGACGTGTCCGGTCAGGTCGAGGTCGCCGTGATAGGCGTAGAGCAGCGACGGCTGGTTCCCTCCGGCGGCGGACAGGGAACGAGCGACCAGGTCCCCAGGGCCGACTGCGGCAAGATATTCGGCCCCCCGGTAGGTCGCCTCGGTAAGACCCGACCCGATGAACCTCGCCGGTCCCGCCGCCTGTACGCGGACACCGGCCCGCCGTGCGCGCTCGAATACCGTCGGCTCCGGCTGCCACTCACCCGGGGGCGGGTCGGTGCGCCAGTCGGTATGAGTGAGCAGCCGATCGGTACCCGGCATTGCGACGGTGAAGCCGACGATGCCGTGTTCGCCTGGCGGTCGGCCGGTACTCAACGTTGCCAGACTGACCGGAGTGGTCGATGGGCTTGCCGCGTGCAGCGCACCCACCGGGCGAGCCAGGGACGCCAAGACGGGGGCAGCCTCCTGGGCGGCCTCGAGATTGTGCTCCCCCAATCCGTCGACGAGCAGCAGGATGATGTGGCGCACGTCGGCTAACGCCGGGGACAGCCCGAGATGGTCGGGAAATCCGGCCACGCCGAGGCCGGCCAGAACGGAGGGCAGCAGTTCGGCGAGGCTGCCGCGGCCGTACGCCGGAACGGACAGCCCCCCTGGGCGAGCCGTGAGGGTGCCGATGTCTTGCTGTCCGGTCAACGGCGGCACAGCAGATGGAGGTCGGTGGCCAGGTCACGGTAGGGCGAACGCTGCGCTAGAACGGCTTCCAACTGCCGCACGACGGCACTCTGCTCGGCACCGGCCTCGAGAGTAGGCAGTAGGTCGGCGACAACGCGCACCCCATGCCACACCTCGACCGATAGACCCGCTTGACCGACCAGGTCGTGAAGTTCCCCGATCCCGAACCGCCGGTGTCTGGTCCCATCCGGCTGCCCGTGAAGCAGCGCCAGCGCCTCCTCGGGTCGCCCCCCGACCGCCCTGGACAACACAGCGGCCGCCTGGTTGGCGACCAGCAGGCTGACCCACCCCTCAGTCCGTACACAGGTAGCCAGTGCAGCGGCCGCCGACACCGGCTCGTCGACGAACTCCAGGACGTGATGGCAGAGCACCAAATCGGCGCTGTCGGCTGATACGACCTCGGCCAATCGGTCCCCGTCGCCTTGCACTCCGCTGACTGCGGCGGCCACTCCGGCCGCGTCCGCGCGGCGAGCCAGCAGGGCAAGGGCGTCGGGGCTCGGGTCGACGACGGTGACCGTGTGCCCTCGCTGGGCCAGTGGTACGGCGAAGCCTCCGGTGCCGCCGCCGACGTCGAGAACGCGCAGCGGCCCGGCAGCAAGAATCGGCTCCAACGCGGCCCACACCGCCGCCGTCCGCGTCGACCCGGAATCCGGCGGGCTCGGATCGGTTGAGGAGCTCATGGCGCGCCGAGCCTAACGGTGTGGCAGTGGATCGAGCTGTCCACTTGACAGCCGGAAAGGCTTCGAGCGAATTGAGCCGGCCGAGTACGGCTAGCTGGTGAGTATCCGCGGTGTGCGGGCGAAAGCGGACAGCTTCAGCGAGTGTGGCAATGCTCGGCGCGCTGGACAGGTCCACGTCCGTGCCGTTGATGACGATCCACCAGTCATTCGTGCGCTTGTCTATGTCGGCAACGTGGAAGCCGAGAACCGTGCGCCCATCGGGTACAGCCTCGAGGTCGATGTTGCGATGTAC
>JACCQS010000207.1 GCA_013814015.1 Geodermatophilaceae bacterium
CCGAAAGATGCGGCTGCAACTCCTGGCCCTGGGCGGCCATGTCTACGGCGTACATCAGCGCGCCGTCCACTATTCCGTAGAGCCGCTTGTTGGCCGTGACCTCCTTGGCCGTCACGGTCCGCGCGACGACGTCGGTGGCCAACTCCCACGACGTCGTGGTCATCGAGCGCCCGACGTAGACCTCGACGATGCCGGTCGGATGAGCCAGTAGGACTTCGAACTCATCGCCGCCGCTGGCCCGCCACCAGCCGACCTCACGGGCAGCCGGACGGATGATCTCGCCGTCCAGCCCGATCAGCCAGGTCCGGGACTCGTAGGCCAGAAACGGCCGGCCGTCGTGGCTGAACCGGATCCACTGGCCGTAGTGGAAGCCCTCGATCGTCGGGTAGTCGCCCTGACCGCCGCCAGTCCACTCGCCCAGCAGCGGCAGCAACGACAGGATTCCAGGGTGTACGTCCGGGCCGCTGCGTACGTCTGTGGTATCGGCCGGGATAGGCAGGGCGGGAACAGGATTGGGATTCAACCTTGCGGTCCTTTGTAGACAGTCCAGGCGACTCGCAGCAGTAGCAAAGCACAGACTGCGCACACCACCACGAACGCGATCGCCAGCGTCGTACCCACGACATCGAGACTAACTCTCCGCCGTCGTACGGGCCTGCCCCCGCGCCGCAAGTAACCCGGCGTCAGCTCAGCGAGATCGCGGCCTCGGTCAGGCCACGGTCGGCCACGACAGCCGCCTCACCGCGCCCGGCCGGCGACAGCGCACGCACCGTCCACGAACCTGGGGCGGCGAAGAACCGGTAGTCCCCGGTCGCACTGCTGACCACCTCCGCCGCGAACTCACCGGTCGCGTCGAGCAACCGGACGTAGGCCGCGGGCACCGGGGCGCCCGCGGACTCGACGACGCCCTGGATGACCGTCTGCGTGGTCAGATCCACGCCTTCCAGCCCGGCCCCGTTGGCCTTCTGCGCAGGAGCTCCACACATGTCCATCACCTACTTCGGATCGCCCAGTTCTTCGGATCGCCCTGTTCCTCGGGTCGCCTAGCTCTTCGGATCACCCAGCTCGATCGGCACACCGACCAGCGAGCCGTACTCGGTCCAGGAGCCGTCATAGTTCTTGACGTTCTGATGCCCCAGCAACTCCCGCAGCACGAACCAGGTGTGCGAGGAGCGCTCGCCGATCCGGCAGTAGGCGATCGTGTCCTTGCCACCGTCGATGCCGGCGTCGGCATAGAGCTTGGTCAACTCGTCGTCGGACTTGAACGTGCCGTCCTCGTTGGCCGCCTTGCTCCACGGCACGCTGAGCGCTCCGGGGATGTGGCCGGGCCGCTGGGCGCCCTCCTGAGGGAGGTGCGCCGGTGCGACCAGCCGACCGGCGAACTCGTCAGGGGACCGTACGTCCACGAGGTTGCGCTCGCCGATGACCGAGACGACCTCGTCGCGGAACGCGCGGATCGAGGTGTCGGGCTCCTGGGCGGAGTACGACGTCGCGTCCCGCGAGACCTCGGCATCGGTCAGGTCGCGGGAGTCCAGCTCCCACTTCTTGCGCCCTCCGTCGAGCAGCACGACCTTCTCGTGGCCGTACAGCTTGAAGTACCAGTAGGCGTAGGCAGCGAACCAGTTGTTGTTGCCGCCGTAGAGCACGACGGTGTCGTCGTTGCCGATTCCCTTGCCCGAGAGCAGCTGGTCGAACTGCTCCTTGTTGACGAAGTCACGGCGTACCGGGTCCTGCAAGTCGGACTTCCAGTCCAGCTTCACCGCACCGGCGATGTGCCCCTTGTCGTAGGCGCTGGTGTCCTCGTCGACCTCGACGAAGACCAGCCCATCGTCGTTCAGATGTTCTTGCGCCCAGTCGGCGGAGACCAGGACGTCGTTGCGGCTCATAGCGGTCAAACTCCTTCGGTGGCGCGTACGGCGGTCGTACGCTTCGGCGAGTCACGTTCTGTCATGCGTTGCAGGAAACGTCGTCCTACCAGATACATCTCGCAGCCCAGGCAGAAACCCGTGGTCGCGTTGAGCAGGGCGGCGGCCAGTGCGAACCCGGCGGCCACGGCTCCGACGATCGGGGCGCCGGCGAGATACCCAACGCTGGCAACGGCGGCGAAGCCGAAGCCGACCAGCTGGGCGAACCGCAACGGTGACTGCGATTCACGTCGTAGCACCGGCCCGAGCCGGGGTGCGAGCAACTCGCGAAAGGCTATGCCGTACGGCGAGTACGCCAGTCCGACAAAGGCCCCGATGGCGAAGACTGCGGTCTGGAACAGCAGGATCGCGCCGCTGGACAACAACAGGCCGGCGGCCAGGACCACCGAGGTGACCCACGCGCTGAAGCGCGGCCCTCGTACGTCTACCTGTGCGATGTTCGGGGGGTGCGGGCTTGACATGGAAGCCTCCTACGGGCCGGGGCGGGGACGTTCGTCGGCGCGGCCACTGAGGATCGGAGGAACTCGGCTGGAGTCCTCGAAGAGGTCAGTGACCTTCTAGGAGGCCAGACACAGGCAGCTACCGAGGCGGCACAGATCCACTGTGCGGCGCGAGGTGAGCAGCAAACCCATGTCGCGAACGTACCAGCGCAGAATCATGCCCGAGCCGCCAGATCTCCGACGGCCTGGCGCAGTTCGGCTTCACGCGGCATTCCCGAGGCACGGTGGACTGGCCGGCCGCGCTCGTCGACGATGAGCAAGGTCGGGGTACGGCGGATGTCCAGGCCCCGAACCGCCTCGATGTGATCGGCGACGTCGACCTCGACATGGGCGACATCCGGATGATCTCGGAGCACCCGCTCGACCACGGTGCGCGCCTGCGGGCAGATCGCGCAGAACTCGCCGGAGAACTGCACAACGGTGATTTTCCCGACTGGCAGGGAGATCCCGAGATCGTCCAGAGCTGGGTCAACGCCGACGGCCGCGTCCATGTCCTGGCGGTTTCGACGTAAACCGCCAAAGAGGCCGGCCGCCTCGCCTCCGGTAGCTCGGAGCCGGCCGTCGAAGCGTCCACGCAGCAGCGCGATGGCCACGACCACGAGCAGCACCACCGCCAGCGCGACCACGCCTACCACCTGCGGTCCTTCCACCTCTGACTGAACACATCCGAAGGCGGCCTATTCCGGGCCAGGATCACGCGTGCATTGCACCCGTTGTGCCAGCATTGCACCTGATGCATCGGCGGAGATGCGTGCAAGACGGGTGCAATCCACTGGCGTCAGCGACGGCTGCTGCGATCAGGCGGGGTCTTCCAGCACGATGTCGCTGCCCTCGGCGACGACCTGCATTCCGTCGCCGACGACCTGGATCCCGGTGAAGACCAAGCCGAAGGGCAGTTCGGGTACGGGCAGGCTGAGGTCGAGCAGATCCAGGACCACTGCGGTCACCTCGTCGGGCAATTCGGTGTCGAATCCCTCGACGTTGCTGGCCGTGAGAATGACTTCCCGGCCAACGAGTGCGAGTTCGGCCGTCGCGGCCACCCGGAAGTCCTGACCGAGCAGCGACACGGCCGTCTCGACCCGAAGGCCTGAGCCGTCACGGGTGACCGTGGCGCCGCCGAGCTGCTCGCCGATGTAGTCGAACGGGAACGTCACAGTCCCCACCACCTTGTCGACCGGCACCGAGGAAACCGACCCTGACAACACCGAGCTGAGTGGGACCTGCGCTCCGAGCAGTTGGATGTCCGCGGTTGCGCCCGGCGGCAATCCGAGAGCTGCGACATCGACGCCGACCCGGACCGACTCATACCGGCCGCCGATCGCCTGGGTCAGAAACGGGAAGCCCTCGATCGAGATGTCCGGCTCCCCGGGAAGCTGGCCCTCCTCTTGGACGGCGGCGGCCAGCTGATCCTCGGTCAGCACCACCAGGATCCGGTCGGCCGCGATGGCGATACCGAGCAGCACGAGGACTGCGATCAGAAGTGCGCGCATGGCGAGACCCGACCTATCCCATGACCCGAAGTGCCAGGAAGTAGCCGATCGGCGCGGCCCCGGCCAGCGGGAGCAACGCCTGCAGCCACGGCAGCGACCAGCTCTCCTGCGGCCGATCGGCCGCGACGTAGGAGGCCGCCACGGCCAACAGGGCGGAGACCAGGCCGACGATGGCGCCCAGGATCGCCGCCCCGAGGCTGTCGATCAGACCGCTTGGATCGGACAGCGTGACCGAGGCGGCAATTCCCGCGCCGACGCTGAGCAGCAGAGCGAGCAAACCGCGAGGCACACCGGGCGCGATCCGCGGAACGGGTAGGGCCAGATCAACCAGATGCCCGATCACGACGGCGCCGCCGGTCGCGACGACGGTCGCCAGGTATACGGCTCCGCCGTCGGTGACCCGGTACAGCGCCAGATCGGCCGACAGTGCGACCAGCGTGACCGCAAGGGTGCTCGTCCCGGCGAGGGAGGCAGTGGCCAGCCGACGCGGTGCAGAACGGGTGAGCTGGTGCAGCATGGCAGCGACGAAGGCCAGGGCCAGCACGGCAGCCAACGGTCCCAGGTCCGGCTCTGACTGCAGGGCGAGGACGGTGTCCGCGCTCACCGCCGTACCGGCTCCGATGACCAGTGAGCCGAGGTACCCGCGAGTACCGGTTGCCCGCGACCAGGCGGCGATCAGGCCGATCTGCAGCAGCGCGACGGTCACCAGCAGACCGGTCGGTCCGAACTCCCGCGGAGCCAGGACCAGGGCCGCGGTGGCGAGGGCGGCCAGCGCCGCAGCCGGGACGTGATGGCGTACCGGCCCGAGGTCAGTCTTGGTTCGCTGCTCGACACCGGTCACCACGTGATCGTCTCAGACGCACCTGCGCCGGTGAGATATCGTCAGCGCTTCGCAGCCTGCCGGCGCAGTCAGGCCTCCGCCACCCCGGGAGATGCCGCATGCACATCGTTCTGATGACCGATGCCAGCCAGCCGACGACGGAGGTGCTGCCCGCCCTCGGCCTGCTCACCCATCACGTACGCATCGTTCCGGCCCGCCTTGACAGCCTGCTCAACGACGTCGCGGGCAACGAGGACGTCGTGATCGTCGACGCCCGAATGGACCTGGCCGGCGCCCGGACGCTGTGCAAGATGCTGTCCTCGACCGGCGTGGCCGCCGCGCTGATGGCGGTCCTGACCGACGGCGGCCTGGTCGCCTTGTCGCCTGACTGGGGCTGTGACGACGTAATGCTGGACACCGCCGGCCCGGCCGAGGTCAACGCCCGGTTGCGCTGGGCAGTGGATCGACGCCTGGCCGGTTCCGTCCCCGTCGACGGTCCGCACAGCGGTCTGATCGAAGCCGGGGACATCTCCATCGACGAACACACCTACGCCGCCAAGCTGCGTGGTCGGGCGCTGGATCTCACGTACAAGGAGTTCGAGTTGCTGAAATACCTTGCCGCACACCCGGGCCGGGTCTTCTCCCGCGCACAGTTGCTGCAAGAAGTCTGGGGCTACGACTACTTCGGCGGCACCAGGACCGTGGATGTCCACATACGACGCCTGCGCGCCAAGCTCGGCACCGACTTCGAATCCCTGATCGGCACCGTACGAAACGTCGGCTACAAACTGGAAGCCCGCTCGGCCACCACCGAACAAAGCACCTCCACCAAGCGGTGAATCCGGCGGCGGCGGAGGTCAAGGTCACCAAACGGGGACGGCTCACCGAAGCCGAGGCCGCCCAGGTGGCCGAACTCCTAGAGACCGTTGCCGACAGCGACGGGGCCAGCCCGGTCAACGAGCATGTCCTGCTGCATCTGCGCCACGGCGGGGACGTCGAGTCCTCGAACTTCCTGTTGCATACGCCGGACGGCACGCTGGCCGGCTACGCCCACCTCGATTCGACCGATCCGATCGCCGGACCGGCAGCCGAGTTGGCGATCTCTCCCGACCACCGAGGGCAGGGGCTCGGCCGCCACCTGCTCACTGCGGTCGAGCAGGCCAGCCCGGATGGCCGATTACGCCTGTGGGCACACGGCGCGCACGCCGGTGCGGAGGCACTCGCCTCGCACGCCGGATACAGCCGGACCCGGGTACTCTGGCAGATGCGCAAGTCGTTGCTGGCCCACCTTCCGCCGCTGGAGGTTCCCGAGGGCGTGCGGTTCCGGCAGTTCCGGTACGGCAAGGACGAGGCTGCATGGACCGCGTTGAACAACCTGGCCTTCGCCGATCATCCCGATCAGGGTGGCTGGAGTGAGGACGACATCCTGCTGCGGGAGAAGGAGCCGTGGTTCGACCAGGCCGGTTTCCTGCTCGCCGAGACCATTCCGGGTGCCGATCCGGCCGGTCAGGCAGGCGCCGAGCCGGACCTGATCGGCTTTCACTGGACCAAGATCCACGGTGCCAGCTCCTCCGAGCACTCCGGTACGCACGCCCACGAGCCGATCGGCGAGGTCTACGTGCTGGGCGTGCACCCCTCCGCGCGCGGGATGCGCCTGGGACCGGCCTTGACGGTGGCCGGCCTGCGCTACCTGCGCAGTCGGGGCTTGCGCCAGGTCATGTTGTACGTCGATGAATCCAATTCCGCCGCGATCTCGATCTATGAAAAGCTGGGCTTCACCCGCTGGGACACCGACGTGTCCTATACCCGCGACTAATTTCCGGCGGCCGTTGCCACGCATGACTGGCCGCCGATCATGTGTCGTGCGAGATTCTCCCCCGGGGGAGCGGATCAGAGATGGGCACGCCGGGTTCATCTTGCGTTCATCTGTCGTCGTGCAGTGCAACATCTGCCTCCACTTGTATCGCAGGTGGCCGCCGACAGCTGTCGGTGACCTCGATGCCGCTGAGCCACTTGGTGCAGCGACTGGAACGAAGGCGACAGGTGTGACTAAGAGGCTACGAGGACGAATGAGTGCCCTGGCGGCTGTATCGGCGTTCGCGCTGGCCCTGACTTCCTGCGGGGGTGAGGACGCCGGTTCGTCCGGTTCCGGCGACAGTGGCGGCGACCAGCTGTCCGGCGAGGTGAAGGTCGATGGTTCGAGCACCGTTGCCCCACTGAGCGAGGCTGCGGCCGCGCTGTACGCCGAGCAGCAGCCGGACGTCAACGTCACGGTGGGCACCTCGGGCACCGGTGGCGGCTTCGAGAAGTTCTGCAACGGTGAGACCGACATCTCCGACGCATCCCGCCCGATCAAGGACGAGGAGATCGCGGCGTGTGAGGCCGAGGGCATCACCTACGCCGAACTGATCGTGGCCAATGACGCCCTGACCGTCGTGGTGAATCCGGCGGTCGACTTCGTTGACTGCCTGACGGTGGAACAACTCAGCGCGATCTGGGGGCCAGACTCTACAATCGCGAACTGGAGCGAGGTGGACCCGAGCTTCCCGGATCTACCGCTGGACCTCTACGGCGCTGGCAC
>JACCQS010000210.1 GCA_013814015.1 Geodermatophilaceae bacterium
GTTCGGCATGGAGGGACGGATCTACTGGCCCGGCATGGGCGAGGTGACGCCGGATGAACTGGTGCTGCGCAAGCTGTTGCCGATGGCCCATGAGGGCTTGGAGCGTTGGGGTGTTGCCGCGGAGGTACGCGACCGCTATCTCGGCATCATCGAGGCCCGCGCCAAGACCGGGCGCAACGGTGCGGTCTGGCAGATCGAGACGGTGCGCGCTATGGAGACCAAGGGTCTGAGCCGTCCGAAGGCACTGCAGCAGATGCTGCGGATCTACTGTGAGGGCATGCACTCGAACGAGCCCGTCCACACCTGGGAGCTCCCCACCTAGCCCGCACGCTGCCCTCTGCCGCTCTGCCGTCCACTCTTGACCGTTGTGCGCAATAAGGGCGAATCCGCCGCCCAATTGGTGACCGTTGTGCGCATAACGGTCGAGGGCTCGGGGGTGACTCCAACAGCCGTGCGTCTACCGGGGGTTGGGCGACCCCTTGTCGCAGGAACGCAGGGCAGGGCTGGTTGCCTAGGGGCGTGACCGCCATCCTGCTCGCCCTCGGGGCGGCGCTCGCGTACGGCGCCTCCGACTTCATCGGCGGCCGGGCCTCCACTCGGGCCCATTTCGCCGTGGTGGCCGCGGTCGGTGCCGGTGTGGCAGTGCTGATCGCCCTAGTTGCCGCGCCGTTGCTCGGCAGCGCAGCGCCGTCCGCCGGACCATTGCTGTGGGGTCTGGCATCCGGAGTGGGATCCGGGATGGGCACGCTGTTCCTCTATCGGGGCCTGGCACGCGCGCGAGTGGCTGTTGTCGCGCCGACCTCAGGCGTACTTGCCGCCGCCCTGCCGGCTGTAGTCGCCGTCGTGCTGGGTGAGCGTCCGACGCCGATAGCGATCGTCGGCCTCATTCTCGCGCTGCCTGCGGTCTGGCTGATCTCCGGCGGTGGAGGTGGCTCCGATGCCGACGGTCGGCCTTCGGGCATCAGCGATGGTGTGCTGGCCGGGTTCGGGTTCGGGCTGCTGTTCCTCGCCCTCGATCAGGCGGGGGACAGCGCCGGATTGTGGCCGCTGGCTGCCGGTCAGGCCCTCGCCTTTGTGCTGGTCGGCGCGGTGGCCGTGCGGGCCTATCGATCGGGGCAGTTGCGGACCACTCCCGCGGGCCCGAATGCGGGCACCGGACCTTGGTGGCCGCTCGCGGTGGCCACCGGCGTGCTCGGATCGGCGGCAACTCTGCTGTTCTATGCCTCCACGACGACGGGTCTGTTGACGGTCGCCGCGGTGCTCACCTCGTTGTATCCGGCCGGGACGATCGTCCTCGCCCGGCTGATACTCGATGAGCGGATTTCGCGCCGCCAAGGGCTGGGGCTTGCCCTGGCTGGGGGCGCGGTCGTGCTGATCACCCTGGGCTGAGCGCCGTCCTCGGCCGGCAGTCCGTGCGGCTTCGCCTTCGGAAGTCCGTACGAAATACCCTTGAACCTGACGCCGCGTCAGGACTTAGCGTCGATCACGTCGCCACATCCCGTGGCGGCAGGAGAGATTCGAGCGTTGGGTTGATCGGAGATGACCGTGGCCGAGGGTCGAAACCGCAAGATCGGGCAACTTGCCCGATCGAGCCGGCTGACCGTACGGACGCTGCACCACTATGACCACATCGGTCTGGTGCGACCGTCGGCGCGTACACCTTCCGGGCATCGGCTCTACAACGACGCCGACATCCGGCGGCTCTACGAGGTGATCGCCCTGCGCGATCTCGGACTGCCGCTGGAGACCATCGGCGGCCTGCTCGACGGCCAACCGGGACTGCTCACGTTGCTGCGCGAACACCTGGCACACGTCGATGAGCAGCTACATGCGGTCCGGTCGTTGCGAGACCGGCTGGCCCGGCTCGTCGAAGGCGCTGCGGTGGCCGACCCGCCCACGTCCGAGGATCTCCTGGATCTCATCGATGAGGTGAACAAAGTGGATGACACGATCAAGAAGTACTTCACGCCCGAGCAACTCGACGCGCTGGCAACCCGGCGAGAGAAGGTAGGCGACCAGGCGATCAGTGAAGTCCAGAACGAATGGCCCGAGCTGATCGCGAAAGTGCAGGCCGAACTCGATGCTGGCACCGACCCCGCCGAGCCGAGGGTCCAGGCGTTGGCCCAGCGCTGGATGGCGCTACTCGAGGCGTTCCACGGTGGTGACCCGGGGCTGCGCGACTCGCTGTATCGCATGCACGAGGACAACAGTGCACAGATCCAGGCCGAGTACGGCGGCCCGTCGCCGGCGCTGATGGACTACGTCAGCCGAGCCAACGAGGCTGCGGCCCGGTAGGACGAAGGTGGCGCGGGTTCGACAGGCAAGGCCCGCGGATTCCGATCCGCGGGCCTTGCGCTAGTAAGCCTGTGGCGGCCCGGCCGAGCGCCCGCGCCGCCGCTGGAAGGCTTGCCAGGCCTTGCGGCCGACGACGAGGGCAAGGCTGCGGTAGATCCAGCGCATCAACATGATCAGACGTTGAAGACGCTGACTCCGCCGGGGCCGACCAGAAGCCCGACGATGATCAGGACGATGCCCCAGAGAAGTTGCTTGCGCACGATCGCGAAGACGCCGGCGATCACCAGGATTACTGCCAAGATCCATAGAAGCGTTGCCATGGTGTGCTCCTCAATCTGCCGAGGCTGTGCCCGGCAATCAGTCGCCAGCTCTCGCGAGCCCTGCATCGGTGCTTCCCGACGTCGGTGACGGGAACCGTACCGATACTGCCCGAGCCTTACGCCGTAAGCAAGCGCCTGTCGACATGTCGTATCGCCCTGAACCAACGCGGTGGACGATTCCGCTACGGAGGCGTCCTGCGCGGTTAGGTCGGCGGCTGGTCGTTGGTCAGATGCAACAGCCAGTCCCGATCGGTACGGATGAGGGCGTAACGCCGCGATCCCTCTCGGCCGTGCAGGGTGAACAACAAGCGCCGGTCGTTGCGGTCGTGCTCTTCCCAGTTGCCGGCGTCGGCGATGAACTTGTCGGCATCGGTGTAGGTCAAGTGGTCCATCGCGTGATCGGGTACGGCGATCGCGAGCCGATTCTCCGTCGGATCGACGGGCAAGCCGCGAGGTACGGCCCAGGAGCGCAGCACACCGCCTTCCTCCAGGCGCAGGTCGAAGTGCGGCTGCGGCTTACGGTGATCGTGCAGCACAAATCTCGGCGTCATCTCGAAGTGCGATCAGGCCGTGGTCGAGTCCAGATGCTGGAGCAGGTCGTGGGCGGCCAACTCCACCTCCTTGTGCCGCCACTCCGCCGCCCGGTAGAGACAGGCGATCAGCCCGATCCGGTGAAGCCGACGGAAGTCGCCGTACCCGAAGGCGTACCGCCCTTTGGTGTCGTCGTTCGCGCCGTCGGTGAGCCCCAGATGCCACTCCGCGTACTCGCCCCAGGAATGTGACTTCAGATAGGCGTTCTCGTCGTCGGCCGTGGGCTGGACCTCGGACCACGTGCTGGTGAGTACGTACTGGCGGCTGTCGATCAGCCGGCGCGCTCGAGCTATCGCGTCCTGATTGACCGAATACGAAGCCATCGGCTGATTCTGCACCCTCAGTGCCGTTGAGGTCCGGCTGATGCCCTGTCGGCGAAAGCCGGCTCGGGCGAAGAACAGCTGATCGCCCCGGCCTGTGACGTCCTGCTTGTCCTCGTCCCGTGCGGAGTCGGTGTGCTCGCTCCTCGACCGGCGTCGACCCGAAAGACTCAAGCGGGGCCAGGTCAGGCCGCGGTAGCCGCTGCAGCAAGGAGACGGGCGAGTTCGATCGGCTTGCTGAGCATGGGCCAGTGGCCCGAGTCGATGTCGACGAAGTCAAGGTGCTTGGCCTTGGCGAGCTCGGGCACGTCACCGGCGTCGATCCACTCCTGAGCCTGGGCAGGGGTGAATTCGGGGCACACGAGCACGACCGGGACGTCGAACCGTCGCTCATCCGCCAGACGCACCACGCCCTTGGTCACCCCTTCGGGGACGGGGATCGCAGCAGCCGCGACGCTGCGCCTGGCCTCCTCGTCGAGGTCAGCAGAGTCTGGCCCCTCGAATGGTCCCCAGCCGGGGAAGGGCATGGCGCCGTCCTTGTGCTCGAAGAAGTCGGCGTAGGGCTCCCCGTCGGCGGATGGAAAGCCGCCGATGAGGGCGACTTTGGCCACCTTCTCCGGTCGCGCGTCGGCGGCCAGCCAAGCCAGGGTGCAGGCGGCGGAATGCCCCACCACCATGGGCTTATCGGAGGCCGAGTCGATGGCGG
>JACCQS010000211.1 GCA_013814015.1 Geodermatophilaceae bacterium
GGGACGCGTCGAAGTCGCCGGTGTCCTGGTAGCGGGCCCGCGCCCACGTGCCGATGACCGCGTAGAGGCGCGCGTCCGCAAGGAACGGCTTCGCTTCCTGGCGGGGCATCACGAGGTCGACTGTGGACAGGAACTTCCGCAGGGCGCTGTCGAAGCGCGCGCGCAGCTCGTCGTCTTCGAGCAGCCGCACGCACACCTCGATCGATTCGCGGGTGTTGGCCGGAGTGGTGCTGCGCTCGGCGAAGAGCAACTTCAGCCGGTCACGTCGAGGCTCCAGCTTGCCGATCTCCACGCTGAAGTCGATAGGAGCTCCTTCGGCGTCCTCGGCGGCGTAGGCCGCCATCGCAGCCTGCAGGTGGCCCGAAATTCCGGCGTAGTCGACGACGAACCCGGCCTGCTTACCATCAGCGGTCCGGTTCACTCTGGCGATCGCCTGCAGCAGGTCGGCTTCCCTGACGCGGCGATCCAGGTACATCACCTGCTCGATCGGCGCGTCGAAGCCGGTCAATAGCATGGTCCGCACGATCAGGAACGCGACCGGCTGCTCATCGCCGGCCAGGTCCTCGGGAAAGGACTGTCGGAACCGTTCGAGGGTCCGATCCTGCGCCGTCTGGTCCGTCCAGTGCGCCCATTCCTTGTCGTCGTTGGCGCCCTCGGAGATCACTGGGACGAAGTCGATGACCTTGAGCAGCTCGAGCTGCCGGTGAGCCGCGACCAGGATCGCTTGCTTCCCGGTCAGCTGCTCGGCCGGCTTGTCCAGTACCGACGCCGGCAGCCGCTCGGCTTCGGCGACCAGCTCGGCGCGGGCCTTCAACAGGGCGTCCCGGTAGCGCACTGCGATTCGCCGAGAATGCGCCACCGCCTGCGCCTTGAACCCGTTCGGCAGGACGTTGCCTACGTAGTGGTTCAGCATGTCGCGGGCCTTCTTCACGATCAAGCTATCGGCGGACAGGACATCACTGGTGGTAGCGTACCTCTCCTGGAGCTGCTCGTACTCGTCCTCGGACAGTTCGGGGAAGTACTCGGCAAACGCGTCTTCGAGGTCGTCGGTGTCAGTGATCGCGCCCTTGGCGATTCGTCCTTCGTAAACGATGGGGACGATCGCGCCGTCCTCCTCGGCCTCGGCGAGCCGGTACTTGTCGATGAAGTCACCGAAGATGTCCGTGGTGCGGTTCTTCGCCCGCATGATGAGCGGGGTGCCGGTGAAGCCGATGCGCGCTGCGTTCGGCAGTGACCCCATCAGATTCTGGTGCAGCTTGGAGCCATGCGAACGATGCGCCTCATCCACCAGGATGAGGATCGGCGTGTCCTCGTTGAGCAGTCCCCAGCCTGGCGCACGGTCGTGCGCGATGGCATCAGTGTGCTCAGCCTCATTCGCCTTCTTCGCATCCCGCTGCTTGTGGATCATCACGAAGACCAGGCCTGCACCCTTACGCGCCAGCGCCGCCGGAACAGCCTTCGAGCGGTTCACGATATCCGGCTTCTCGCCGGTCAAGGTGGCGGTCTCGGAGAGCTGCTTCTGCAGCTGCTTGCGGTCAGTGACGAGGACGACCTTGAAGTGACTCAGATCCGGGGTGGACCGCATCTTGCGCACCAGGAACACCATCGTCAGAGACTTGCCCGACCCCTGGGTGTGCCAGACGATGCCGCCGCGCCGGTCTTCCTTCCCGTCCTCGGCCCTGCTCTTGCCGGTGCGCAATCGCTCGACCGCGCGGGACACGGCACGGTACTGCTGATAACGCGGGCCGATCTTCACTCGCTTGCTGGCGCCGCCGGTCTCGACCTCCATGAAGACGATGAAGTTCTTCACTATGTCCAGCAGCCGAGCCGGATCCAGCACGCCCGCTGCCAGCACCTCCTGGTCGGTCAGCGCGTTCACAGGTTTGCGGAACGTGGAGGCCAGCTCCTCACGCGTCACCGGGTACGGGTCGCGCCATACGCAGTAGTGCTCAGCGTGTGCTGTGTAGGTGCCGAGGCGTGCCCGGTCGCCGCACGTCGCCACCGTCAACTGCACCGTGTGGAAAAGCCGCTCGTTGCCCTCAGGTGTGGGAGCACCCCGCTGGTTCGAGCAGCGGCGCAGCTGCTTGATCGCTTCGGCAAGCGAACCCTGGTGGTAGGTCGGCTTCTTGCACTCGATGACCACCAACGGGACGCCGTTGACGAACAGCACGATGTCCGGAACCACATACTGATGACCGGAGGTACCCGGAACATCTATCCGAAATTGAGAGATCGCCAAGCACTCGTTGCGCTCGGGCTGCGCCCAGTCGACAAACCGGATCTGCTGGTCCCGCCCGCTGTCCCACCCGGCGAGCCCCTCGACTGCGACGCCCTTGAGCAGCCGTTCGGTCGCTGTCGTGTTCGCTTCCAGTAGCGACGTGGCGCCGAGTCTGGTCAGCTCAGCCACGGCATGCGTGATACGACGTTCGTCAAGCCACTCGTCGCCGTTCGCGTCGGGGTTCAGTTGCCGCACCTTCCGGCGGAGCACCGAATCCAGCACAACCTCGGCGAACGACGTGCGGAAGGAGCGCTTCGGATCGGTCGGCACCGCTGCATCAGGGGCGCTGCCCCGCACGTACTGCCACCCCATGGACTCCAGCTGGGCGATCAGCGGCTGCTCGACCAACACGAACTCGTAGCCAGACTCCGACATGGACCCTTCCTACACCCCAGCACCGACAGGAGCCCGCACCCGCGCCGTGAGTAGATCCTCCGTCAGGGCTAGCTTGAGCTCGCGCAGTTTAGTGTGGCTCCTTAGCTGCGCATCGATACCCTCGTCAACTGCACTTAGTGAAGCCAACATCCTTCTCTGCTCAGCAAGAGGTGGAAAGCAGGTCGAATATTCTGCAAGTTCGAGTCGGTTGATCTTAGGGATACCAGTGCGGGCTGAAACTGTCTCCGCGAACCGTGAAAATCTCTCAGCGAGAAGTGCAATATGGAGATAACTCGGATCGATTTGACCCTTCGCTCGAAGAGGATACATATCCGCAGAGCAAGTCCCTTCAAAGTCTGCGAGAGCAACTTTTCGAAGGTACGGTCGAATCTTGCTCAAGACTACATCGCCGGGAGCCACCGGATACTTGCCGCTGATCGCTCCCTGATCAGTTGCGGATACCCGTGCCAAAATCCTACCCGTCTGAGACTCCACATGGTCGGGCGCCAGCAAAGTGCGAGACCGATGTGGCTCGACCCTAGGGTCAACTTGCCTACTCGGCAGCATCATGACATCCACGAGTCGCACCTGGGCATTGGTTTCCCCGTACGCCGTGAGGTGTTGTTCGATCATGCCTGATCGCAACGCCGACGGCTTGGAAATAACAACCAGAAACGATCGGATTCGCGCGTCGATCACATCGAATACTTCCGCAATTCGACACTGCTCCTTCAGTGGCGGAACTGGCACTTGGATTGCACCGAACTGGCTCCCAGAGATTTCACGGAAGGTAGTGCCAGAGGCTCGTTTCTCCATTTCAGGAATCATAGTTTCAAGCAGGTGATAGTAGAAGTCAGGATTAGCGATGCTACGATCAAAGACGAGGTTCTTGAACCCTTGATTGGTGCTCATTGGCACGCCCGCCAACGTTCTTGCACCTAACGTTGCGCGCGTGGTCACAAGCAGTGCTCCTGCTGGAAGCAGAAATGCTCCGGAGGAGCGTAAGCCAGAATCTGTAATTCTGTCGTGCGTAGCTGTCGTCACCTTGCGATGAGTGCCGGTGATTTCGCTGGGCGTCAGCCATGGGATATCACCGTCCCAAGAACTATGATTCTCGCGGGATGGGGTTCCACCTCCGTGCACATTCGCGATTTCGCTCAGCCGCGCGAATCGCCAGCAGTGGGTCTCAGACATACCCGAGCTCCTTTAGGTGGCCGGAGAGGCGATCGGCGGCATCGTCGCGTTCGGCTTCTAGCTGCGCTAGGGTAACGGCGTACTTGTCGCCCCAGGTCTTACAGGCGTTTACAAGCTCTCGTTGTCCTGCTGCGACGAACCAGTCCATCCGTACCCGCAGGTCTGCCTTAAGGAAGCGCAACGCCATCTCGCGCGCTTCGTCGTACGACAAAGCGATCGCTGCTGCCTTGAGTTTGGCGACGAACGCCGCGCGTAGCTTCCTCACCGTCGCCTTGGTCGTCTTCAGCTCGGCCTTGAGCTTGCACAGCTCAACGGGGTTCAAGTGCTGCCTCGGGCTCTTCGGGGTCTTCCTCGTCGCCCGACAGCTTCACGGGCGCTCCGGCCTTGATCTGCGATTCGAGATCAGTGACCAATGACTCGGCTGTGTCCAGTTCTTCAACATAGGAGGGGATCAGTGCAGGCACGAGCCTATGTCTGCGTGCCTGGCGCTGGTCGGCGCGCATCCTAGCGAGCGTCTTGGCGTCGGCCTCCTCGGGCTCGTCGAAGGCGGACTCGATGTTGGACACCCAGCGGTCGATGACACCGCAGAAGCCCTGCTGCACGAGACTCTTCAGGTCGTACTGCGCGTCGAACCACCACGAGGCGATAGATCCGGCGAGCTGGAAGCGGTCCAGGACGCCGACCGGGAGCAGGTCTCTGCCGAAGGAGTCCAGTAGCTCGGTGCGGGTGGTCATCAGGAGCTTGGTCTCCGGCAGATCGACTAAACGGTGCTCGTGCTTGCCCCACCAGGTGTCGTATACGTCGACGAGCTCGCGTTCCCTCGTTGAGCTCAGCTCAGGGATGCGGGCAACCACAACCTCGTGCCCCTCCGGCGGGAAGTCGTAGTAGTCGGCGTCCCGGTCCACGAACAACTCGCTGACGTCGATGCCGTAGGCGGCGAACTGCTCCGCCTTGGCGGCGACTTCGGTCTTCGGCACACCCCCGTGCAGGTGTGCGCGCACATCCTGCGGTTCCGGTGCTGGGGTGGTGTCCACGTAGCGACGAATGTTGAGGTTGTAGTCGTTCTCCGCCAGCTCGGCGACTGGCACGACCCGCGCGAACCCTGGGATGTCCTGGCGCTCGCGGAACGCCGTCACGATCTTCTCGTCGTGCTGCGGCTCGATGTGGTTCTGTGCGCGGCCCGCAGTGTATGCGCGGTCGGCATTGATGAACAATACTCCGTCACGCCTGTCCTTCGGTACGCCATTTGTACCGCGCAGCACGAGGATGCACGCGGGGATACCGGTGCCGTAGAAGACGTTCGGTCCGACCCCGATCACGGCTTCCAGCCGGTCATCTTCGATGATCTGCTTGCGGATGTCCTTCTCCACGCCACCGCGGAAGAGCACTCCGTGGGGCATGACTGAGGCAGCAATACCGTCGCGCTCCAGCACGGCCAGCACGTGCTGGATGAACATCAGGTCGGCCTTCTTGCCGGATTCCCGGCACCAGCCGTACTTCATCCGCTCGGGGTGCGCCATACCCTTGCGCCGGTAGTTCTGCGCGAACGGCGGGTTGGTGAGGACCCGGTCGAAGCGGCGGAGCTCACCGCGCTCGCCCTCGTGGCCCGGTGCGGCCAGGGTGTCGCCGTGGACCAGGCTGCTGTCCGTGATGCCATGCAGGACCATGTTCATCCGAGCCATTGCCCACGCGCCGCCGTTATCTTCCTGGCCGTAGGCCGCCACTGTGGAAGCGTCGTGGCCGTGTTCCTCGACATGTGTCTTGGCGAGGATGAGCATGCCTCCCGATCCGCAGCACGGGTCGTACACCGACTGACCTTCCTGCGGGTCGACGAGACGGACCATCACCCGGATGACGGCGCGCGGGGTGTAGAACTGGCCACCCTTCTTGCCGCCCTCGTCGGCGAACTCCCCGATCAGATACTCGTAGGCGTGGCCGAGCAGGTCGGGGAACTCGAAGTCCTCGTTGCGCAACCGGTAGCGGCCGAAGTGATCGATGAGCGCCTGGATCGTGAGATCGGGCAGCGGCGCGTTCCCGACCTTGCGAGTGAAGTTGATGTGCTCCAGTACGCCGTCGAGCGTCGGAGAATTGGCCTCCTCCAAAGCGGCGAGCGCCTTGTTGATCATATCGCCGGAGTTCGCCTCACGAGCCTTGTCAACGAGGCGGGACCACCGTGCTCGCTCAGGCACGAAGAACTGCCCGCTCGCGTAGTAGCCCGGCATGTCGGCGATCTTCTCGGCTTCGGACTGCGAGCGGCCGAGCTTGAGCTGTCGAGCGACGAACCGCTCACGTACCTCGTCGAACTGGTCCGAAGCACGTTTGAGGAACAGCATGCCGAAGATGAACTCCTGGTACTGGGCAGCGTCCATCTTGCCGCGCAGGATGTCCGCTGCAGCGAACAAG
>JACCQS010000219.1 GCA_013814015.1 Geodermatophilaceae bacterium
CATGATCTCATCGGCATCGGCGTCGAGCCCGCTGTGGGCATCGGACAACGAGCTCTCCTCGTACGCACCATGGTCCGGACACCACCAAATGCTCCCCGGCGTGACCCTGGTGCAGTGCGGCGGTCACCTCCCCGGAAGTGCCGTCCTGCATTGGGCTGACGGAGCCGAGGGACGCGGCGTCTTGCTCGTCGGCGATACCATCGTCGTGACGCCCGGCGCGGATCGCGTGTCCTTCAGCCGGAGCGTCCCGAACCATTTGCCATTGCCCGAAGCTGCCGTCCGGGGCATCCTGCACGCGCTGAGGTACTACCAGTTCGACCGGCTCTATGGCGCACTCTGGCCGCGGATCATCGACGATGATGCTCGACGAGTCGTCACAGAAAGCGCCGACCGCTACCTACAGTGGCTTCGCGGCGACGCGATAACCACTGATGCCGGAACCTGACATCGTGGTTTCACCGACCGGACCTGCCAGCGGGTTCATCGAGGCGCTGCACGTCAGCGGCCCGGCGGGCGAGCACACCGACGAACTCATGCTGTTCGGCCGTTTCGTCGGCTCCTGGCACCTGGAGTGGACCGGGGGCGACCAATCGGTTCCGACAACCGGCGAGCTGCACTTCGGCTGGGTCCTCGGCGGGCGCGCGATCCAGGACATCTGGATCGTCCCGGCACGCGGACAGCCCGGCGAGAGCCAGCCGCGGCTGGCCTTCCACGGTTCCACGGTTCGCTTCTACGACCCCACCATCGGCGCGTGGCGCTCCACCTGGATCGAACCGATCAACGGCCGGGTCCGACGCTTCATCGGCCGACCCGACGGCGAGGACATCCTGCTGCTCAGCGACGAAGACGACCCGCAACTACGCTGGCGTTTCACCGGCATCGAACCAGACTCGTTCATCTGGCGAGCCGAAACCTCACACGACGGCGGGACCACCTGGCACTTCGACGAACAGATGCTCGCGACCCGCACTACGTCCAGCGCCGTTGGCTGAATGTCAGCTCCCGGCAGTCCGCTTGGCCCGTTGTCGGTGCCACGCGGCAGGATCGCCGGTGTGAATTCTTACCTGAAGGACGCGGCTGCGAGCGGTGATAGGCGGCGGGAGTGGGCCAGCAGGCCGGAGGACCTGGGCCGGCTTTTTCTCGAGCGTGCCAACTCCGGCGACGTCGATCACGGCCGACACCATCCAGTCGGGATCGAAGACGGCCGGGAACACCCCGATCTGCTCATTGGCACGATGGAGCAAGCGACGGGAAATAGGTCGGCCACTTCGGCGCTGGTATGCGTCCCTGCGCGCCGCAGCTCGAAAAGGCGAAGCTCCTGGACGGGCTTGAGTTTGGGTTGCTTACCGGAGATCCGGCCCGTGGACTTGGCGACCTTCAAGCCCTCCCATGTCCTCAATCTGGTCAGGTCCGACTCAAACTCAGCGATCATGGCCAGGATGTTGAACAGCAACCGCGCAACCGGGTCGGTCAGATCGTGCACGGAACTCGCCGATCTCCAGCTTCATGCCGGCAGCGGTGAGTTCAGCTCACCAATGTCGCGCGCATCGGGCAGGTAAGGGGCAAGTCGGGCGAGCTTGATGATCAGGAGCGCGTTCCCCGCACGGCAGGCGGCCAGCGCGTCCCGCTGGGCGGTGAGGTCCTGCTGGTCGGTCGAGCAGCGGGTGTACCCGATGAGCATTCTGGCCACCGGATGACCGTCGCGGTTGACCTACCGTCACCGGGGATTGGCGGGCGGGTCTTCTGGGGAATCAGAACAGTTCGGGAACTCGACCCTGGCTCGTGCGGGCGAGGTCAAGCTTCAGCATCCCGTAGCAGGTTCGGAACCGGGATGTCGGTCCCGCCTGGCATGGTGGCGTGATGACGTCAAAGTCACGGCACATCGGCACACGGATCGATCGACCTGTCGATGGGGTCTATGACTTCGCCTCGGATCCGGCCAACCTGCCGAAGTGGGCAGCTGGGCTGGGATCCTCCGTCGAACTGATCGATGGGCAATGGATTGCGGAGTCCCCAATGGGACGCGTCACCTTCGTGTTTGTCCCTCGCAACGACTACGGCGTCCTGGATCACGACGTTGCCCTGCCGTCTGGAGAGACCGTCTACAACCCGATGCGGGTGATCGCCGATGGAACCGATTGTGAAGTGGTCTTCACGCTTCGGCGTCAGACTGGAATGAGTGACGACGACTTCGCGTACGCCGTGGACGCGGTGTCGAAGGACCTTGCGACGCTGAAGCTGGTACTCGAAGCCGGTAGCTGATCATGCTGCGTCACTGGATAGGCGAGGACGTTGGGCCGGTCCATCATCCATAGCCAGGTGCCGTCGGACTGGCGCCGCGCTACGTCGGCGGTGGCTCCGGGCCAGGCACCCGATACGCGAGGGAGAGCTTGATTCAGCATCGTCCGTCGGGCACTGTTCGAACGGCCGAAGCGACTGTTGGAGGACAGGAACGGGTTTGCGGTGTTCGGCGGTGCAGAAACGCCACCCACTATTGGGCGGAGGATCCGGGCTTAGCCGTGCCGCGGGCAATGGGGCGAGTCGCAGCGAGTCCTGCAGCATTCGCGTCCTCGTCATGACGTGCGCGGCTCATTGTTCCAGCCCGCTTACACGTCACGAGCACCGTGCCGAACACTGCCAGGAGGCTGCCCGCAGTCTTGGCCGACGTGGCCGACTCGCCGCTCAGGACCGCACACACGTAGCCGACGGCCGGGATCATGGCTGTGAACGCCCCGGACGTCGAACCGGGAAGTCGACTCGCGCCATACGTCCATAGAAGCAGCGTGAGTGCGGAAGCGGCGACGCCAAGGTAGAGAACCGATAGGGCTGCGGCGCGATCCAGACTGAGCCGAGCGGCTCCGACCGCGATCTCCCATACCTGCCATGGCAGCAGCCACAGCAAGCCCCAGATGCAGGTTGCGGTCGCCAGGACAATCGGATCGCTGTCCGGCTGGCCGCGGAGCAGCACGGTGTAGATGGCGTAGCCAAGAACACCCAGCAGGATCAGTACTGCACCCGGACCCAGGCCTGCTCGGTCACCTCCTGCGACCAGCACTACGCCAGCCGTGACGAGGATCAGACCAACGACAACTCGAGCGGTATATCGCTCCCGCAAGCACGTGGCAGCCAGGACGGCGATGGCGACCGGCAGCGCCGCCTGAAGC
>JACCQS010000229.1 GCA_013814015.1 Geodermatophilaceae bacterium
CGGAGGTAGCCCAGATAGTGGATCACCGCCGGTCGCTCGCCGGCGTCGATCTCGAGGGCCGGGCGGCGGCCCGACATCCACGGCGTCTGTGGGGCGGCACCGGACACACCCGTCACGTTCTCGGTCAGCGCGTCGGTCCGCTTGCCGGCCTCGGGATAGAGGGTCAATTCGCGTACGGTGACCGCGGCTTCGCGGGTGATCGGACCCGGGCCTTCGAGTTCGATCTCTACCGAGGTCCGAAGGTCCAGAACCTGCCGCACCCGGAACCGGTCGACCAGTAGCCGTACGTCGGGCTCGGACAGGTCCTGCAGGTTGTCGGCCCGCAACAGCCGACATGGCAGCGTCCTGCCTCCGCCTTCGGTGGGCAGACCGCCGAGGTCGCGGACGTTCACCGCGCCGTCCAGGCGGACCCACCCGCCACGGGTCTCGTTCTCGCTGTTCACCGCGAGCGACAGTACCTTCCTAGGATGACCACCCGGAAAACTCCCCGTGCCGACGAGCGGCAGAGGCACATCGTCTCGGTGCTGGAGGAGGCCTTTACCGACCTGATGATCGCGGATCCGCTGGCCTTCAGGTCGAAGTTCCGCAAGATGGCCGCGGACCCGGGCTCGTTCTACCGCGGCACGGCGTGCTTGTTCTACTCCGACGTGGCCGCGCAGAAGGATCCGTGGGCCGACGAGCGGACCAGCCGGATCTGGATCCAGGGTGACCTGCACGCGGAGAACTTCGGGACGTACATGGACGGGGACGGGGTGCTCGTCTTCGACGTCAACGACTTCGACGAGGCCTACCTAGGGCACTTCACCTGGGATCTTCGCCGGATGGCAGCCAGCATCGCCCTGATCGGGTGGCAGAAGGCGTTGCCCGACGACATCATCACCGAGTTGATCGAGATCTACGCCCGCTCGTACGTCGAGAAGATCCACGACTTCGTCCAGACCGAGCGCGACGATGTCTTCTCCCTCGGCCTGGACTCCACCGACGGGCCGGTCCACGACGTTCTGTTGACCGCGAAGCTGGCCAGTCGGATCGATCTGCTCGAGGACTTCACCGTCATCGACGACTACGACCGCCGGTTCCGCGATGCGCCCGGTGTCCGGCAACTCGACAAGAACGAACTGCACGCGGTCATGGCGGCCTTCGACAGTTACAAGGCCTCGATTCCCAAGGGGAAGCGTTCCCGACGGCTGAACTACGCGGTCAAGGATGTCGTCGGCCGCTCCGGTTTCGGGATCGGCAGCGCCGGGCTGCCCGCGTACAACTTCCTGATCGAGGGTTGGACCCAGGCCCTGGAGAACGACATCGTGCTGTCGATGAAGCAGGGCAACGTGGCCGCGCCGTCGAGAGTCGTCGACGACGAGCGGATGGCCGACTACTTCGATCATCACGGGCATCGGACGGCGGTCTCCCAGCGGTCCCTGCAGGCCCGCTCGGACCCGCTGCTGGGCCACACCGCGTTGGACGGGGTCGGGTTCGTGGTCAACGAACTCTCGCCGTACGACGCGGACCTGGACTGGGCCGAACTCGTCGAACCGGATCAGATCAGGTCGGTACTGGGCTACCTCGGGCAGGCCACCGCCAAGGCGCACTGCGTGTCCGACGAGGACAGTGACGACACCCTGGTCGAGTTCCAGACCGAAGAGGCGATCGCCGACGTTCTCGGCGGCGCCAAGACGTCAGCAGCCTTCGTCGAGGACATGTGCGGCTTCGGACTGGACCATGCCAACCAGGTGCGGGCCGACTACGCGGTGTTCGTGAATGCCTTCCGCGCGGGTGGCTTTTCCGAGGTCACCCCGACCTGATCGGAGGGACAGGCGCTTGCCTCGGAGGCCACCATGCTCGGCGGCTCGTCCCGGACGGGATCGGCCGCAGCAGCATGGGTACGACGGGAGAACAGTCCTTGAGACACCGCGACGCCGGCCAGGACGATCAGTCCGCCCACCGGTTGGTACCACTCCAGCCGCTCACTGAGCACGACGATGCCGACCAGTGTGGCGACCAACGGGATGACATAGGTGACCATCGAAGCGGTGCTCGCCCCGGCCAGCCGGATCGTACGGAACATGATCAGGAACGCGATCCCGGTCCCCAGCGCGCCCAGGGCTAGAACGCTGGCGATGACGTTGCCGGACAACGTCCACGGCGCAGGCGGCGCACCGGCGAACAACGGCGCGATCACGCACATCTGCGCGGTCGCCAGGATGAGCTGCGTCGATGCGACGGCCACGCCGGACTGGGTACGTCCGGTGACGAACCGCTTCTGGTACGGAATGGCGAGCCCGTAACAACACGAGGCGCCGAAGCACATGAGCTGCCCGGTCAGTTGAGCTCCGCCCACCCCCTGCCAGATCCCGAGCAGGACCAGCACCCCGCCGAATCCGATGAACAGGCCGATCAGCCGGTGGATGGTCATCCGTTCGGTACGAAAGACGAGGACCGCCAGCGGCAGCACGACCAGGGGCGTCGTGGCGTTCCACAAACCTGCCAGCGTGGAGTCGACCCGCTGCTCGCCGTACCCGAACAGCGTGAACGGCAACGCCACTCCGACCCCGCCGACGACGAACAAGTGCGCCCACAGCCGAAGATCGCGAGGCAGCCGGTCCCGGGTGACCAGCAAGATCACCAGCAGCGTCGCCGCACCGAGGGCAACCCGGAAAAGGGTCAGATGCAGTGGATGTATCTCTTCGACGCCGACCTTGATGAACAGGTAACTCGAGCCCCAGATCAGAGCCAGCACGAAGAAGCCGGGCAGCCACCGCGAGCTGGCTACCGCGGCCGAACCAGGCGCGGCCGGATCGGCAGCGGAGGGGGCCCTGGCAGCAGCGGTGCTCACGCCTCCCAGCGTCTCAGGTGCCTCCGACAGATGCCCGCGGATATCGGCCAGGAATCTTCGATTGCCTGCCTGCGACCCACCACACCTGCAGCGGGCCGCGGCCTTCGATCTTCGCTCACTGGCGCTCATCCGAGTTGGGGCCGACGGCGGCCGAACCCGGTTGCCTGCTCGAAGGCATGCCCGAGCCGCAACACGAGCAGATCCGCAAGGTGTGGACCGACGATCTGCAGCCCTACCGGCAGCCCGGCCCGAGTGAAACCAGCAGGTACGGACAGGGCCGGCGATCCGGTGGCCGAGATCAGGTAGGCCGCCCGCATCCAGGCCAGGTAGTCCGACTGCTCGACGCCGGCGATCTCGGTGGGGTACTCCTGTTCGATCGGGAACGGCGAGACCTGGGTGACCGGCAGCAGCAGCGCGTGATAGGTCTGGAAGAACTCCCGTACCCGATGGAACAGCGCGGTGTGCAGCACTTCCGCACGGCCGACGTCCGGTCCGCTCAGAGCCTGGCCCTGGGCGATGTTGTCGGCCAGGCTCGCCTTGAGCTGATCGCCGTGTTGCCGGATGAGG
>JACCQS010000238.1 GCA_013814015.1 Geodermatophilaceae bacterium
CTTGGCCAGCGCGCCGGCCGAGCCGGGCGGCGGCAGCTTTCTGAGGATGTAGAACTGCTGGCCCAAGGTCCACAGGTTGTTGACGAACCAGTACATCAGCACGCCGAGCGGGAAGAAGAAGCTGGAGACGAACAGTCCGATCGGCATTCCGTAGAGCAGCAGCTTCTGGATCAGCGCCGCCTGGCCCTCGACCGGGCCGGAACGGGACATGATCTGCTTCTGGGTGAAGAAGGTGGTCAGGCACATCACCACGATCAGGATCGTGGTCACGATGCGGATGGTGCTCAGCTCCACCCCGGGCAGAGCCAGGATCGAGTCGGTCTTGACACCCCCCGGCATGATGAAAGCCGAGGAGATCGGCGTCCCAAACACCTGCGCACTGGCGGCCTGGTCGGTCAGCGTGTCGTTCCAGCCATACAGACCGGGGGCATCCGGGCGCAGTCGGCGCAGCACGTGCAGCAGTCCGATGAACACCGGGATCTGCGGCAGGATCGGCAGGCAGCCGGCCAACGGGTTGACCCCGCGCTCCTTCTGCAGGGCCGACATCGCCTGGGCCATGCCCTGACGGTCGCTGCCGTACTGCTTCTTGAGCTTGGCGATCTCGGGCTGCAGCTCCTGCATGGCGCGCTGCGAGCGGACCTGCTTGACGAACAAGCGGAACAACAGGATCCGTACGGTGATGACCAGGAAGACGATCGACAGCGCCCAGGTCAGACCGGCGGCCGGATCAAGGAACGTCGAGAACAGCGAGTGCCACATCTTGAGCACCCACGAGATCGCGGTATAGAGCCATTCAAACAACAGCCGTCTCCTGACTTGCTGACCGCCGTTGCGGCCCAACGTCTTTGCCTGGCGCAACGATGTCATTGCCGGGTACGTGATCCACGCCGCCGGCATTCCACGGTCCGCAACGCACAAGCCGGCGCAGGGCGAGCCAGCCCCCGCGCGCCGGCCCGTACCGCTCCAGCGCGGTCACCGCGTACGAACTGCAGGTCGGGTAGAAGCGGCACCGCGGCGGCAGCGCCGGGCTGACCGCATCGCGATACCACCGCACCATCGCGAGCAGACCGCGCCCGACCAGCCCGGGTCCGGGGTGTCCTGCACCGGAGTCGCCCGGTCCGCCCAGCGTCGAGTCCGCATTCATGATGAGGCCGGTGCCGAGCTTCCGGTACGGCTGGTGCTACCGGCCCGGCCCCGAACCAGGGCCCGCTCCAGTGCCCGCTCGAGGGAATTGCCCAGATCGGCGCTGCTACGGCCGGCGGCCGCTGGTAACGCCCGAACGACGACACCGGTGCCGGCCGGCAGGCTCCGATAGCGCTCGCGCATCAGGTGCCGCAGTTGGCGGGTGACTCGGTGCCGGGTGACCGAGTTCCCCACTGCACGGCTCACGATGAAGCCGACCGAGGTGCAAGGCATACCAACCTGAACGTGTACGGCAAGGGGTCCGTGCCCGCAGCGTCGTCCACGCCGGACAACCGCGTCGAACACGACGCGGCGGCGCAATCGAACCGACGCGGGCAACATCGACGCTGGGTGGGTGGGCCGGTTGATGGGGGGCCGGGTCAGGCAGCGAGCTTGCCGCGGCCCTTGCGGCGCCGGGCGGCCAGGATGGTCCGACCGGCACGGGTCCGCATCCGCAACCGGAAACCGTGCGTGCGGGCACGCCGGCGGTTGTTCGGTTGATAGGTGCGCTTGCTCACGGGCGATACTCCTGGCGGGTGAGGAGGCATCGCGGATCGGCGATGCCGGTAAGGACATGCGGGAGGCCGGAACGGTCCGACAGAGATACAGCATACGTGCAGGCAGTCGGCTGCCCGGACTGGAGCCTCTGCACCGTACGCGGCGGTCGCGAACACGGGCGATCAAGGCGCCGAAAACCTCGCAGGTTAACCCGACCGAACCGTCGGTTGTCGGCGCCACGCCGTGCCTGTTACGTTCCCCTTTCGCTCGCCCCGGTAGGCTTCCCCGGCTACCGCGCCGACGGCAAGGATGCCGCCTCCGGGTCGAGGTGGTGACTCGGCGTTCGGCTCGATGCACAGCCTGTGTATAAGTGTGTGGACTTGGCCAACGACGGTCGCGGGCGGGAAAACGTACTGCGGGCAACGCCCGACCGGGCATCAGGATCGCCGAGGGGGCCAGACGTAGGTGTCAGAGCCCTTGGACCTTTCCACCGCATGGGACCGAGTGCTCACCGGGCTGGCCCGCAGCGACGTGGCGCCCCACCAGATGGCCTTGCTCGGGCTGACCCGTCCCGTGGGCCTGGTCGAAGACACCGTGCTCATCGCAGCACCCAACGAGTTCACCCAGAACTTCTTGGAGTCCCGGCTTCGGCCGCTACTGACCGAGCAGTTGTGTATCCAGCTCGGCCGGATCGTGCGGATCGCGGTCACCGTCGAGGCGCCGGTGGCACCGCCGAGCCCGGTGCCCGGGAGCTCCGACGTCTACAACTCCCACGATGACGACGGGGACGACAGCGAGGGCGACGACTACGAACTGGCCGACGACGATCCCAGCGTTCCGGTAAGCCCACACATGCAACGCAGCACTGGTCCTGGGCGCATCGACAACGGACTCGACGATCTCCACGACGACCGCGACCCCAGCTCCGCGGACCTCGACCGGACGGCTCCGCTGAACGTCCGCTCGTTGAGGGAGCATTCACGTCGGCACGAGGCGGGCCCGGCGGAGAGGAACTCCGAGGGAGCCTCCGACGATCACCGCGGCAGGGTGACGCCGATGGACCGGGTCCGGGCTCGACCACATCCGCCGGCCCGGCTGAACCCCAAGTACACCTTCGACAGTTTCGTGATCGGCAACAGCAATCGCTTCGCCCACGCCGCAGCCTTCGCAGTGGCCGAGGTGCGCGCGTACAACCCGATGTTCATCTACGGCGAGTCCGGGCTGGGCAAGACGCACCTGCTGCACGCGATCGGGCACTACAGCGAGACCGTGTTCCCGCATCGCCGGGTGAACTACTTCACCACCGAGGAGTTCACCAACGACTTCATCAACCTCGTGCACGCCGGCAAGGCCGAGGACTTTCGGCGCCGGTACCGCGACGTGGACCTGCTGCTCGTCGACGACGTCCAGTTCCTCGAACGTGCCGAGCGGACGCAGGAGGAGTTCTTCCACACGTTCAACACCCTGCACAACGCGAACAAGCAGATCGTGATCTCCTCCGACCGCCCGCCCAAGCAGCTGACCACGCTCGAGGACCGGCTGCGGACCCGGTTCGAGTGGGGACTGATCACCGACGTACAGGCTCCCGACCTCGAGACGCGGATCGCGATCCTGCGCAAGAAGGTCGCCGGGGACGTGTTGCCCGAGGTAGCCCCGGACGTGCTGGAGTACATCGCCTCGAAGATCCAGACCAACATCCGCGAGCTCGAGGGAGCACTGATCCGGGTCAACGCCTACGCCAGCCTCAACCGGACCGACGTCTCGGTCGGCCTGGCCGAGGAGGTGCTGCGCGATCTGCTGCCGGACACCGAGGGCCCGAAGATCACCGCCACGATCATCATGTCGGTCACCGCGGAGTACTACAGCGTCACAGTGGATGACCTCAAAGGACACAGCCGCAGCCGTGTCCTGGTCACCGCCCGGCAGATCGCGATGTACCTCTGCCGCGAGCTGACCGAGTTGTCACTGCCCCGGATCGGGCAGATCTTCGGCGGCAAGGACCACACGACGGTGATGCACGCCGTGCGGAAGATCAGTGCGCTGATGGCCGAGCGACTGCAGATCTTCACGCAGGTCACCGAGTTGACCAGCCGGATCAAGGCCCGCGCCCGGCAGTAGCGCCGGGCCCCCAAATGCAACCATCGCGCCGCATCGCCACAGCCGGATTCGGCATGTCTGTCAATCCACAGAGGACGGTCCGAGAACCCCGGTCTGCCAGGCGTGCACAGCGTGGGGACAGAGGTGTGGACAACGGTGGATACCTCTTATTCCGGTCGTACGGTAACCCGGACGAAACACAGATGCCCCCAGTTGTTCACTCTTCACGCTCAGGCCGGTACACAGTTGCGGCACGTGCAAGGTGTGCCTGCCGAGCAGGTACGACGGCGTGCTATCCACAGCATCCACACCCGTGATGACGATGACGAGTTATTGCTATCGAGAAGACATGCACCACAACCACGATGCGAGCAAGTTGAGGATGGGGACAAGATGAAGTTCCGGGTGGAGCGAGATGCACTGGCCGAAGCGGTGGCCTGGACGGCCCGCAGCCTGCCGGCTCGCCCGCCGGTCCCGGTACTGGCGGGACTGGTCCTGAACGTCGAGGGCGACACCCTGGCGGTGTCCGGGTTCGACTACGAGGTCTCCACCCAGGCCGAGTTGCCGGTGCATGCCGCCAGTGCCGGGCGGACGCTGGTCTCGGGTCGGCTGCTGGCCGACATCACCAAGGCGTTGCCGCCGCACCCGGTGGACGTGGCTGTCGATGGGCCCCGGCTGTCGATCAACTGTGGCAACGCGCGGTTCAGCCTGCCGACCCTGCCGGTTGAGGACTATCCCGCGCTGCCCACGATGCCCTCGACGGCGGGAACCGTGCAGGCGTCGGTCTTCGCCGAAGCCGTCGGCCAGGTGGCCATCGCCGCCGGCCGGGACGACACCCTGCCGATGCTGACCGGCGTACGAGTCGAGATCGAGGCCGACACGATCACCCTGGTGGCCACCGACCGGTTCCGGCTGGCGCTGCGGGAATTCAGCTGGACGCCGAGCACGCCCGGCGCCAGCGCCGCGATTCTGGTGCCGGCTCGAACGTTGGCCGATGCGGCCAAGACACTGACCGGGGGCTCGGAGGTGACCGTGTCGCTGTCGACCAGCGGGGTCGGTGAGGGACTGCTCGGGTTGTCCGGTCAGGGCAAGCAGACCACCACCCGGCTGCTGGACGCGGAGTTCCTGAAGTACCGCTCGATCCTGCCGCCGGAGTTCTCGTCGCACGCGGAACTCGATGTCGCGATGTTCACCGAGGCCGCCAAGCGGGTCGCCCTGGTCGCCGAACGCTGGGCTCCGCTGCGGTGTGAGTTCTCCTCCGGTGCGGTGGTCCTGCGAGCCGGCGCGGACGAGGAGTCCCAGGCCGAGGAGCGCTGCGAGGTGGTGTTCGACGGTGAGACCACCACCATCGGGTTCAATCCGGCGTTCCTGCTCGACGGCCTGGCCGCGGTGCACTCGGAGACCGCGCGGCTGGAGATGACCACCCCGCTGAAGCCGGCGGTGCTCAGCGCTGTGGGTGGGGACGGCGATGCCGCGTCCTACCGGTACCTGATCATGCCCGTACGATTGCCGAGCTAGGGGCGCCGACAGCGAGTGAGCATCGCAGCGAGGAACGAGCCGAGCCGAGAGTGCGGGAGCATCGACCGAGCGCCAGCGAGTGAGGCGCGGACCGCACGGTGCGCGCAGCGCACGAGGCTGGGTAGTCGAGCGGAGCGAGCGCGCAGGCGCCCCCAATGTGATCGTCCCGAAGAGGAGTGGTGGCCATGCAGCTCGGAATAATCGGCCTGGGAAAGATGGGCGCGAACATGGTTGGCCGGCTGCGCGATGCCGGTCACGAGGTCATCGGCTACGACGTGAATCCCGGCAGCCGCGATGTGGACACCCTCGAGGACCTGGTCGCCGCCTTGGAGCCACCCCGAGCCGTCTGGGTGATGGTGCCGGCCGGCCAGCCGACCCAGCAGACGATCGCCGCCCTCGGGAAACTGCTGGCGGCCGGCGACTTGCTGGTCGACGGCGGGAACTCCCGGTTCACCGACGATCAGATGAATGCGGCAGCCCTCGACGAGCGTGGCATCGGGTTCGTCGACTGCGGTGTCTCCGGCGGGGTGTGGGGGCGGGAGAACGGGTACGGCCTGATGGCCGGGGGCTCGGTCGACAACGTGGCGCGGCTTGCGCCGATCTTCGACGCCCTTCGACCGCCGGTCATCGCCGACGAACCGGGTGCCGGGTACGCACACGCCGGCGACGTCGGGGCCGGGCATTTCGCGAAGATGGTGCACAACGGCATCGAGTACGGGCTGATGCAGGCCTACGCCGAGGGCTACGAGCTGCTGGCCGCAGCGGACCTGGTCACAGACGTACCGGCCGTACTCACCGCCTGGACGCAGGGCACGGTGATCCGCTCGTGGCTGCTCGACCTGCTGGTCCGGGCGCTGGAGACCGATCCCGAGCTCGACGACATCCGGGGCTACGTCCAGGACTCCGGTGAGGGCCGCTGGACGGTGGAGGAGGCGATCAAGCACCGGGTGCCGATGCCGGTGATCTCGGCTGCGTTGTTCGCCCGGTTCGCCTCCCGGCAGGAGGACTCCCCGGCGATGCAGGCCGTCGCCGCGCTGCGCAACCAGTTCGGTGGGCACGCCACGGTCGGCCGGGACGAGGATGTCGAGGCACCGGGCTCACCGGAACCGCCCTCGCGCCGAACGACCAGTCGCCGCGCCGCCGAACTCTCCTGACCCTGACCCTGACCCAGTTGCCCGTGATCTTGACGAAATTGTCGGTTCAGCCCGCCAAAACGGGTCGTGAACCGACACCAACGTCAAGATCACCGCGGCTGATCGGGGGTTGAGCGGTGCACCTGCGGCAGCTCGTACTGCACGACTTCCGGAGCTGGGCCAGCGCGGACCTGGCGATGCAGCCCGGTCCGGTGGTCTTCGTCGGCCCGAACGGTCAGGGCAAGACCAACCTCGTCGAAGCGGTCGGCTACCTGGCCACGCTCGGCTCACACCGCGTCGCCACCGACGCGCCCCTGGTCCGCAAGGGTGCCGGTCAGGCCGTCATACGGGCGCGGTTCGCCCGCGACGACCGGGAGATGCTGGTCGAGTGCGAGATCAGCCCGGCCAGGGCCAACCGGGTACGGGTGAACCGTGCAGCGTTGCCGCGCCCCCGAGACCTGCTCGGGCTGGTGCGTACGGTGCTCTTCGCCCCGGAGGACCTGGCGCTGGTCCGCGGGGATCCATCCGAGCGGCGCCGGTTCCTCGATGAGCTGCTGGTCACCCGCGCCCCGCGTTATGCCGGAGTACGCCAGGACTACGACCGGGTGCTCAAGCAGCGCAATGCCCTGCTCAAGACCGCCCGGCATGCCCGCGGGAACGCGCTGAGCACCCTGGACGTCTGGGATGGTCACGTCGCCCGGGTCGGCGGGGAACTGCTGGCCGGCCGGCTCGCCCTGGTCGAGGAGCTGGCTCCGTACGTCAGCGCCGCGTACGCCGCGATCGCCGGGACCGGAACCGATCCCGGCGTCGCGGCCGGGATCACCTACGAGAGCAGCGTGCTCAACCGCGACACCGCCCCGGATCCCGCCGACCCCTTTTCGACTCAGGGGCGCCCTGAGTCGAACCTGGCGTTGCACACTTCCCCTCCTCAGGCGGCCGAGCTCGACGAAGCCATCCGCGCGGCGCTTGCGCAGGTGCGCAACGAGGAGCTCGACCGGGGGATCACTTTGGTCGGCCCACACCGCGACGAACTCCGGCTGCGGCTGGGTGGGACCACCGCCAAGGGGTACGCCAGCCACGGGGAATCGTGGTCCTTCGCGCTCGCGCTGAAACTCGGTGCCTACGATCTGTTGCGCGCCGACGGAGTGGAGCCGATCCTCATCCTGGATGACGTTTTCGCTGAACTGGACACCCGTCGCCGGGCGCACCTGTCCGCGATCGCGGCCGCGGCCGAGCAAACCTTGATCACCGCGGCGGTTTCCGAGGACGTACCGGCATCCTTGAACGGCACGCGCTTCCAGGTCGCCGACGGGGAGGTGCGTCCGCTTGCCTGATCACCGGGATGCTGTGACCTCCGGCGAGGCCCCGGGCAGCGGGTCGACACCAGGTGATCTCGCCCGGGCCGCGATGCAGGCCGCTGCTCGCACGGCGAAGGCGAATCCCGGCGGGCGATCCCGGCGGGTGGCCGGGCGGCGTCAGCAGAACTGGAGTGCCCCGGGCCCGGACCCGAAAGATCCGCAGCCGCTGGGGTCGCTGGTCGGTCGGCTCGTCGACGACCGAGGCTGGGGGGATCAGGCCCGCGAAGGCGCGTTGTTCGGCCGATGGCAGGAACTGGTCGGACCGCAGATCGCCGCACACTGCCGGCCGGAGCAACTGCGCGAGGGCGAACTACTGGTTCTCGCGGACACCACCGCCTGGGCCACCCAGCTGCGGCTGCTCGTGCCCAAGATGCAGGCCCGGCTGGCGGCCGAACTGGGCAGCAACCTGGTTCGCCGGATTCGGGTGCAGGGACCGGTCGCTCCGAGCCGGTACGCCGGTCCGCGACGGTTCAAGGGCCGGGGCCTGCGCGACACCTTCGGCTAGCCGCGGCCGATTCCCCGCGGACACGAGCACGAGCATGATCGTGAGCGCTGGGGGTGCAGTGCGGCCACACCTGTGGCGCTCACGATCATGAAAGTCAGCGCGGCTTGGGCATCACCAGCGCGGCGGCGATGTAGGCGAAGATGCCGATTCCGCCCCAGAACAGACTGACCAGAAAGGCCAGCCGCACATAGACCGGGTCGATATCGGTGTGCTCGGCGATGCCGCCGCAGACTCCGAGCAGCATCTTCTCCTCCGCACTGCGCCGCATGCGGAAGGTCCCGGCCGGCAGTCCCGGCTCCCAGCGAATGTCCGGGCCGTACGGGCGGTACGGACCATCTGGGCGGCCCGGGCCCTGCGGTCGGTCCGGGTCGGCCGCCTCGGTGATGTTGTCGATGGTCGGTGTCGGCTGTGTTGTCATACCGAGCAGGGTGCTCGTCGGACGGCGCCAGCGACATCGGTGAGCGCCCGGAACCCGACCCTGACTGCACCCCGAAACCACGACCGCCATCGAGAAATGTGCGAACGGCGCCCAGTGAAGTCAGCCGTGAGAGAGTCGATCGCATGACGACCCCTCCACCCCAGGAGCCCGGCCAGCCACCGCTCGGCCCAGCACCAGGCCCCGAGGACCAACCCGCACCAGGACCCCGCCCACAACGCCGTCGATGGTTCTCGATGCCGGATTGGTGGACCGAACAACCGGAGGCGCCCGCCTTGACCGAGTGGGCGCAGAGCCACCGTTGGTCGATCAGCGACGGGGATGCTGCCGAGGACGCCGGACTGGTGGACCTGATCGGGTCCGCGCCGATGCGACTGGACGGCTACCACCACGCCCGCGGCGTCGTCCGCGGCCAGGTCGGCAGCTGGCGGATGACGGCGTTCGAGATCGTGTACGAGCGGGGCCGCGATCAGGTCCGCCGGTACGCGGTCACGGCGGCGCCATCGCTCCTACCGCTGCCGACGCTTCGGCTGGTTCCGGCCCGGTTCTGGTCGCACAAGACCGGCGGAATGGTGGCGCTGCCCAGCGGGGATCAGGTCTTCGACAGCCGCTGGAGCCTCTTGGTTTCCGAGGATTCGACGATCGCCCGGTCGCTGCTGGCCGAGCCCGTCCGTGCGCTGCTGCTGGCCGGTGAGGATCGTGACGAGATCTGGTACGGGGCCGGGCATCTCGCGATCGCCCGTACCGACAATCACTATCCGGACCTCCTGGATTGGCACACCCAAGTGCTGTCCACTCTGTTGGCCGCACTGAGCTTCAGCAACTGAGCTTCAGCGACTGAGCTTCAGCGATTGAGCCGGGGCCGGGCTACTCGCTGAGCGCCCAGCGGTCCACGAGCTGTTCGTGGGCCGCCAGCCGAGCCTGACTACGGCCTGGGTCGTGCCGAGCCAGCGCGTCCAGCAGCGCCGTCGAGAGGGTCAGCGTCGCGCCGTGCGTATCGAAGATCAACTCGGCGCCGACGGGGGCGACGAGCAGGATGTCGACGTCATCGCGGAAGGGCACCAGATGGCTGTCCGAGACGACGACGGTGGTCATCCCGAGTTCCCGCGCGTGCCGCAGGGCCAGCACGCTCACGACTGGGTATCGCGGCATCACGTAGGCCATCAGTGCTGTTGCACCGCCATCACGCAAGTCGTACAGGTCGTCGTGCAAACTGCCGGCGTCGGTCAGCACCCGGACGCCCGGAATGATCCGGGAGGCGAAGTAGCCCATGTACTGGGCCAGTGCCGACGAGGCGCGGATTCCCAGAATTCCGAACGGGTTCGTCCCGGCGAGCGCCTCCACGGCCCGCAGCGCCCGGTCAC
>JACCQS010000276.1 GCA_013814015.1 Geodermatophilaceae bacterium
GTACGGATCTCGCGATCCGGATCGCCTGCGATGCGCACTCCACTGGCCGTCATCGGAAGACCACGCAAGACTTGGGCGGCGAACTCGCGCAACGACTGTGGTTGCTCCAGCGCTCCGATCCGCCCGAGGCCCTGTCGTGTGCTGGGCAGACTGGCGAGGCCGACGATGTTGTACGCGGGCTCCTCGTACGGGTGAGCGGCGCGAAGCGCCTGAACGACCGGGGCACGGCGCCAGCGAGGAAAGACCATCTCGATCCGGCTCTCGGCAACCTCTTCGACGCTTCCGACCGCGCCGATCACCGGATTGGCGCCCGGTTCCGGGATGAACGTGCCGGTCCCCTCGTTGAGGAAGGCGGCCCGGCTGTAGTCCCCGATCGCGCCGGCCCCCGCCTCGCTGAGTGCATCGACGATCAGCTGGGCCGCCTCAGTGGGTACGAAAGCGATGATCTTGTCAAGGGCGGTTGTGTCGGCCGGCTCGAGCGGAGCGGTCGCGCCCAGCCCGACCGCTGCGGCCAGCGCGTCGCTGACTCCGGGGCGGGCCCGATCGGCATTGGTGTGCGCGACGAACAACCCACAGCCTGCCGAGATCAGTCGGTGGACCAGTCGGCCCTTGGGGTCGGAGGCCGGAACGCCGTGCACGCCGGAGAGGAACAGCGGGTGGTGGGTGACGAGCAGGTCCATCCGCGCCTCGATGGCTTCGTCCACGGTGCTGGCAACGGGGTCGACTGCGAACATCACCCGGCGGACCGCCACATCGGGGTCCCCGCAGACCAGCCCGACGGCATCCCAGGTCTCGGCAAGGGTCGGGTCGTAACGCGCTTCGAGTGCGGCGATGACATCGGAGAGGGTGGGCACCACCGGAGCCTATGCACTGGCGATGTCGCGGTAGGCAACGAAACGATCACTTGTTGGCGGATGCGGGGTGGGCGCGGCTGGGATCGAACCAGCGACCGCTCGGTTGTAAGCCGAGTGCTCTGACCGCTGAGCTACGCGCCCGACAACGGCCGGCACATCCTATGTGGTCCTGGCCACCGCCTCGACGGCACGCCGCCAGGCCGCCTGATCACGAGCCTGGCCACGCCCATTGACCTCGGCGAAGGTCACCATTGCGTCCCTGTCCACCAGAAAGGTCCCCCGGACTGCCATGCCGGCCTTCTCGTTGAACACTCCGTAGGTGCGGGAGATCTCGCCGTGCGGCCAGAAGTCCGACAACAGGGGGAACCGATACCCCTCCTGGTCGGCGTAGGCCCTGAGCGCGTACGTCGGGTCGGTACTGATTGCGAGGACCTCGGCACCGGCGTCTGTATAGCTGGCCAACCCATCGCGGAGCTCACGCAGTTCACCGGTGCAGATCCGGCTGAAGGCGAATGGATAGAACACCAACAGTACCGGGGCGTTGCCCTGGAAGCCGGACAGCGTTACCTCGGAATGGTCCTGGTCTTTCAGCGTGAAGTCTGGTGCAACGGTGCCGACCTCGATGGGCACTATTCTCCGATCGGGCCGGCCGCTAGCGGCGTGAGCGGGCGGCCTTGGGAGCGACCAGGCGGGTGCCCGACCATTCCGGAGCCGCGCTGATGCTGCTGGTCTGGGACAGGCCAGCAGTGGGTGCCGCCTCCGTCACGTCACTCGGCGCGACATGACCCGGCCGCCCGGACTTGGGACTGAGCAACCAGATGACCCCGTTGTCGGCCAGCGACGTTCCGGCGTTGATGAGCGAATCGATCAGATCCCCATCGGAGTCGCGAAACCAGAGGATGGCGACATCGACGACCTCGTCGGAGTCCTCGTCGACCAGTTCGCTGCCGCAGGCTTCCTCGACCGCTGCCCGAAGATCGTCGTCGACGTCCTCGTCGTAGCCCCACTCCTGTACGACCATCCCCGGCTTGATCCCGAGTCGCGCAGCCAGTGGATTGGCGCTCTGTTCGCCAGCCATGTCAACCAATCCGCGCGAGCCTGAAAGGAGCAGACAGCATCAGAAATCGCACGCCGTCGCGATGGAGTCCAATGCTGTGTTCAGAGCGGTGTTGTCCACGGCCGAACCCGCGCGCAGGCCGTCCCGCAGCCCTCCTGCGGCATCTTGCGCCGCTTGGAGGGCGTCGCGTACTGCGCCAGGAGGAAGCGGGTCCAACACCGGCTGCACCGAGGCAATGGCGGCGTCGAAATCGGTCGCGACGCTCTCCGGGGTCAGCGATGTCGGGGTTCCGTTGTTGGTCGCATCCGCCAACTCGACGAAGTTGCTGTTCGCGGTGTTGTAGGAAAACAGCACCGAGAGGCAGGCCAACAGTTCGTCAGGGTCGCCGGAGGGCGCCTCATCGGTGGTCTCCTCGGTCGTTTCCTCGGAGCTCTCTTCGGTGGTCTGGGTGGGGCCGACGAACGTCGGCGTACCTGAAATGCTGCTGGTGCAGGCGCCCAGCCCGAGTAGAGCGAGGCTCCACACGGCAGCACCGAGAAACATTCGCAGCCGCAACGTGACCCCTTCCGCAAAGCGAGCTAAATGGCCGACCCTTATGACGTAATCAAGACGAAGCCTAAGGCATGCCCGACATGATCCGAACCGACGGCGGCGGGCTGACCGGCCCGATGTGGCACCAGAGCGCCGTACCCGCCACGATGGACTCATGACGCGATCAGACGGCGGAGATGCCGACGTGCAGCGCCCGGCATCCACCCCCGGTGTCTCGGTGATCACTGATGGCCTGCCCAGTCAGCTGCCAGACATCGATCCGGACGAGACCGGTGAGTGGCTGGACTCTTTGGACGCGGTCGTGGGCAGCGCCGGCCGGGAGCGGGCTCGCTACATCCTGTTGAGGCTGCTCGAACGTGCGCGGGAGCGCCAGGTCGGGGTTCCAGCCCTACGCAGCACCGACTACATCAACACGATCCCGCCGGAACGGGAACCGGAGTTCCCGGGCGACGAGCACATCGAGCGCCGGATCCGCGCCTACCTGCGCTGGAACGCCGCGATCATGGTGCATCGGGCGCAGCGCCCGGGGATCGGCGTCGGGGGGCATATCTCCACCTACGCCTCCAGCGCGGCGCTGTACGAGGTGGGCTTCAACCACTTCTTCCGCGGCCGAGACCATCCAGGCGGCGGGGACCACATCTATTTCCAGGGACACGCGTCCCCCGGCATCTATGCCCGCGCCTACCTGGAAGGCCGGCTGACCGACAGCCAGCTGGACGGGTTCCGCCAGGAGCTGTCCCACCCCGGTGGTGGCCTGTCCTCGTATCCGCACCCGCGACTGATGCCTGATTTCTGGGAGTTTCCGACGGTGTCGATGGGCCTCGGGCCGCTGAATGCGATCTATCAGGCCCGGTTCGACCGGTATCTGCAGCACCGCGGGATCAAGGACACCTCCGATCAACATGTCTGGGCCTTCCTCGGCGATGGTGAGATGGATGAACCGGAGTCCTTGGGCGCCATCGGCATCGCGGCGCGTGAGGAGCTCGACAACCTCACCTTCGTCATCAACTGCAATTTGCAGCGCCTGGACGGTCCGGTGCGTGGCAACGGCAAGATCATCCAGGAACTCGAGTCGTTCTTCCGCGGTGCGGGCTGGAATGTCATCAAGGTCATCTGGGGCCGAGAGTGGGATGCCTTGCTGGCCAAGGATCTCGACGGTGCGCTGGTCAATGTCATGAACGCAACGCCTGACGGTGACTACCAGACATACAAGGCCAACAACGGCAAGTTCGTACGCGACCACTTCTTCGGTCGTGATCCTCGTACGGCCGCGATGGTCGCCGGGATGACCGACGACGAGATATGGGCGCTCAAGCGAGGCGGTCACGACTACCACAAGGTCTATGCGGCTTTTCAATCCGCCGTACGGCACATCGGTCAGCCCACCGTGATCCTGGCCAAGACGATCAAGGGCTGGACCCTGGGCAGTCACTTCGAGGGCCGCAACTCCACCCACCAGATGAAGAAACTGACCCTTGACGACCTCAAGGGGCTCCGGGACCGGCTCTACCTCGACATCCCTGACAGCGCGCTGGACGAGAAACTGCCGCCGTACTTCAAGCCGGCCGCCGACTCCGAGGAACTGCGCTACATGGCCGAGCGTCGTCGTCGGCTCGGTGGGGCGATGCCGCGCCGGATCCTGACCGCAAAGCCGTTGGCCCAGCCCGGAGATTCGGCCTACGACGCGGTCCGACGAGGTTCTGGCAAGCAGGAAGTCGCCACGACGATGGCCTTCGTCCGCCTGTTCCGGGACCTGCTCAAGGACAAGGAGATGGGGCCGCGGTTCGTGCCGATCATTCCGGACGAGGCGCGCACGTTCGGAATGGATTCGTTGTTCCCGGTGCAGAAGATCTACTCACCGCACGGCCAGACCTATACCTCGGTCGACCAGGATCTGATGTTGTCCTACAAGGAGTCCGAGACGGGTCAGATCCTGCACGAGGGCATCAACGAGGCGGGCTCGGCGGCGTCGTTCACCGCGGCCGGGTCGGCGTACTCCACGCACGGCGAGACGATGATCCCGATCTACATCTTCTACTCGATGTTCGGCTTCCAGCGCACCGGCGACAGCTTCTGGGCCGCGGCCGACCAGCTGGCCCGTGGCTTCATCCTCGGGGCCACCGCCGGCCGTACGACGCTGAACGGTGAAGGGCTGCAGCACGAGGACGGGCATTCCATGCTGCTCGCCGCCACGAATCCAGCGGTCGTGTCCTACGACCCGGCCTTCGGCTTCGAACTCGGGCACATCGTCCGGGACGGCCTGGTCCGGATGACCGGCGAGGACCCGTCCACTCGGTCACCGGACGTCTTCTACTACCTGACCCTCTACAACGAGCCCTACGTCCAGCCGGCCGAGCCGGACAACGTCGACATCGAGGGCATTCTCGCCGGGATGCACTTGTATGCCCCTGCCCCGCAGAAGGATTCCTCACCTCGGGCACAGATCCTTGCCTCTGGGGTCGGCGTCCCCTGGGGTATACGTGCCCAGTCGCTGTTGGCGGAGCACTGGGACATCTCGGCCGACCTGTGGTCGGTCACCTCGTGGACGGAGTTGCGCCGCGAGGCACAGGAGGTCGAGGACTGGAACCTGATGCACGCCGACCAGAGTCCGCGAATGCCGTACGTCGTGCGACGCCTCGGGAACGCCGCTGGCCCGATCGTGGCGGTCTCGGACTGGATGCGGGCCGTGCCCGATCTGCTCGCTCCGTACCTGGCCGGTGAGCCGGGGCGCTACGCCTCGTTGGGCACTGACGGCTTCGGGCTCTCCGACACCCGCGCGGCGCTACGGCGGCACTTTCGGGTGGACGCCGAGTCCATCACGGTCAAGGTCCTTGCCTCACTGGCGGCCCGGGGCGAAGTCCCGCCGGAGATGGTCGCCCAGGCGATCGAGAAGTACCACTTGGAGGACCCGAGCGCGGCCAAGAACGTCTTCTCGGACGAAGGCGGCGGCGAGTAGTCCCCATTGGACTCAACTACGACGACGGAGAGAGGGCGTCGAGGGCGACCGCGGCGTAGGTGGCAACACCGGTGGGAAAGGCCGCTTCGTCGAAGACGACCAGGTTCGAGTGGTTCGGCGGGGACTCGTCCGGTTCGAGTCCGGCTGGACAGGCTCCCAAGAAGGCCATCGCGCCGGGGACCTCCTCGAGTACGTATGACCAGTCCTCGGCGCCCATGATCGGAAAGTCCATCTGCGGAACGCGGTCTGGGCCCAGCAGTTTCCCCGCGACATCGCGGACGGTCGTCGCAACGGTGCCGTCGTTCAGTGTCACGGGATATCCGGCAATCAGTTCCACCGTCACGCCCAAACCGTGACCGGCAGCGATTCCCTCGGCAATCCGCCGAACCCGATCGCGTACCGCGGTGCGCGTGCTGGCCGACAGGGTTCGCATCGTGCCGCGCAATGTGGCCGTCGGAGGAATGACGTTGTGGGTCGTTCCGGCGGAGAACGAGGCGATCGTGACCACAGCCGGGTCGAAGACGTCCACGCGCCGGGTGACCATGGTTTGCAGCGCCTGGACGATCTCGCAGGCGGCCGGGATGGGGTCGTTGGCGTGGTGCGGGGCCGATGCGTGGCCACCGCGGCCCGACACCGTGATCTCGATCCGGTCCTCGGAGGCCAGGAGCGGCCCGCCCCGCGTATGGACGGTCCCGCTGGCGAAGGTCGAGGAGATGTGCAGCGCGAAGGCACCGCTCACCGGTGCATCAGCAACGGTCCCGAGCAGCCCTTCCTCCAACATGTACCGCGCCCCGTGGAAGCCCTCCTCCCCTGGCTGAAACATGAAGATGACCTGCCCGGTGATGTCGTCGCGACGCGATGAGAGGACCCTTGCAGCCCCGGCGAGCATCGCCACATGCGTGTCATGGCCGCAGGCATGCATGGCACCGGAGATCTCGGAGGAGAACTCCAGCCCGGTGTCCTCGGTCATCGGGAGGGCGTCCATGTCCCCGCGCAGCAGGAACGTCGGCCCGGCCTTGGCACCGGAAAGTACGGCTACCACCGAGCCGACCGACGTCCCGGTGCGTACGTCTAGATCGAGATCATCCAACTCGGTGAGGATCGCCGCCTGGGTCTCGGGCAGGGCCAAGCCCAGTTCGGGCCTACGATGCAGGCGCCGGCGAAAATCGACGGTGCGATCCTGCAGGTTTTCGGCCTCGGTCAGTAGATCTGATCGGCCGAGTGGCCGGGCGCCGACGGGCGCGTTGGCAGGGATAGGGCTGTCCATGCGGTGCGAGTATGCCCGCTGCACCTGATCAACCGACTTTCCGCGCCGGATTCGACCAGCCGCCTCGGGGCAGTTCGGCGCGACCACCGGCATACAGCCCGAAGGTCGCCATCGACACGAGGACCACCGCCGCACCGAGCGCCAACCCGCCCACGACGTCGGACAGGTAGTGCAGACCGAGCGCGATCCGCGTCCAGGCGACACACAGCGCGGCGAGCACCAGGGCAGCGGTCAGCCAGGGTCGCCAACGCCGACCGAGAATTGGCCAGAGGACCACGAGCAGAACGCCGGCCAAGGCCGCGGCGCCCGATGAATGCCCGCTCGGGAAGGACAGACCACTGGCTTCGACCAGCGGATCATCGGCGGTCGGCCGTACCCGCCCGACCCATTCCTTCAGCAGGCTGGTCAGCGGGCCGACCGTCAGTGCGGCCACCAGCACGAAGCCGGCCATCCTGAGCTGACCGCGGACCGCGAACAGCACCGCGATCGGGAGCAACACCACGAAGCGGAAGACCGATAGCCCCGGGGCGGTCAACACCTGCAGCAGGTCCACCTCGAAGCTGCCTCCGCCCCGGTGCAGCAACGCGGCACCGACGGAGAAGTCGAGGTCGAGTAGCGCGCGTATGCCGCGCCCCACGAGTACGCCGAGAAGCGCGACGACGGCAGCAAGCACGGCTGCACCGATCAGCAGACGTCGCATGGCCGCATTCTTCCCTGCTGAGGCCAGGGCGATCTCCTCGTGACCAGCGGTGGCAGGCTGCACGTCGTGAGGGGCGAGCGGACGGGCGTAAGAGGGGAGGTGTCGTGGCCGGGGTAAGGGGCGAGTGGACGGGCACAAGCGCACCGATGATCACGACGCTACGTCGTCTCGAGCGCTCGGCTGGCGCGCTGGCCACCCAGAGCATCTCCCGGATGGACGAGTTGTTGCCGTGGTTTCGCTCCATGCCACCCGACCGCCGATCGTGGGTCACGCTGGTCGCGCAGGCCGGGGTGGCCTCGTTGGTGGAGTGGATGCGCGATCAGGACGCGCCCCCGCGCCTGACCGGCGAGGTGTTCGGCACCGCACCACGTGAGCTGGCTCGCGCGGTCAGCCTCAAGCAGACCGTCGATCTGATCCGAGTCGTCGTCGGGGTCGTCGAGTCTCGGATCGAGTCCCTCGCGGAGCCCGGAACCGTGACGGAGCTGCGTGAGGGGGTCTTGCGCTACAGCCGGGAGGTGGCC